>URIX01000001.1 GCA_900547975.1 uncultured Eubacteriales bacterium
GATTACTAGCAACTCCGACTTCATGTGGGCGGGTTGCAGCCCACAATCCGAACTGAGACTATCTTTTTGAGATTCGCTTGCCCTTACGAGTTCGCAGCTCTTTGTAATAGCCATTGTAGCACGTGTGTAGCCCAAGACATAAGGGGCATGATGATTTGACGTCATCCCCACCTTCCTCCGTGTTATCCACGGCGGTATGAACAGAGTTCCTAACTGAATATTGGCAACTGTTCACGAGGGTTGCGCTCGTTATCGGACTTAACCGAACATCTCACGACACGAGCTGACGACAACCATGCACCACCTGTCTGCATGCTCCGAAGAGAAGCTATGTTTCCATAGCGGTCATACGATGTCAAGTCTTGGTAAGGTTTTTCGCGTTGCGTCGAATTAAACCACATGCTCCGCTGCTTGTGCGGGCCCCCGTCAATTCCTTTGAGTTTCAACCTTGCGGCCGTACTCCCCAGGCGGGATACTTATTGCGTTAGCTGCGACACAGAAGGAGTGAATACCTCCTGCATCTAGTATCCATCGTTTACAGCGTGGACTACCAGGGTATCTAATCCTGTTTGCTCCCCACGCTTTCGTGCCTCAGTGTCAGTTGCTGTCCAGATAGTCGCCTTCGCCACTGATGTTCCTCCTAATATCTACGCATTCCACCGCTACACTAGGAATTCCACTATCCTCTCCAGTACTCAAGTCTAACAGTTTTAGATGCAGCACCCGAGTTAAGCCCTGGGTATTACACATCTAACTTATCAAACCACCTACACACCCTTTACGCCCAGTCATTCCGGACAACGCTCGCCCCCTACGTATTACCGCGGCTGCTGGCACGTAGTTAGCCGGGGCTTATTCCTCAGGTACCGTCATTTGTTCGTTCCTGAGAAAAGAGCTTTACAATAAAACTACCTTCATCGCTCACGCGGCATTGCTGGGTCAGAGTTGCCTCCATTGCCCAATATTCCCCACTGCTGCCTCCCGTAGGAGTCTGGGCCGTGTTTCAGTCCCAATGTGGCCGATCAGCCTCTCAGCTCGGCTACCCATCGTCGGCTTGGTGGGCTGTTATCTCACCAACTACCTAATGGGATATGAGCCCATCTCTGTCCGATAAAATCTTTTACCGCTGCACCATGCGGTGCCGTGGTCATATACCGTATTAGCAGTCGTTTCCAACTGTTATCCCGTTGACAGAGGCAGGTTGCTCATACATTACTCACCCGTTCGCCACTAACTTTCATCCCCGAAGGGAATCAGTCCGTTCGACTTGCATGTGTTAAGCATGCCGCCAGCGTTCGTCCTGAGCCAGGATCAAACTCTTGAGTTCAATCTTGACTGTCCTATAACTTTTGTTCAAAGGTTTTTTAGACGTTATTTAATGATTTAATTCACATTAAAAATCGCTTTTCCAAATATTGTTCAATTATCAAGGTTCGTTGCCGTCAATTTGTGACAGCTTTCATATACTATCATAAGCAACTTTCTTTGTCAACGATTTTTCAAAGTTTTCAAAGAAATTTTTTTAAGTTTTTTTCAAAACTTTTTTCATCTCAAAATGTTGTGTTCGCTTTTGGCTTGCACCACAATCCGAAACTTGCTTACTGCTTACGACAGCTTGCATATAATAATCCATTGAATTTTTTTTGTAAAGCGTTTTATGCAAGTTTTTGTAAAAATTTTAAGATTTTTTTCATATACGGGAAAATCAAACGTTTTGTCTTGAAAGTCCACTGTTTAGAGGCGAACGGAAAACCAAAATATATGCGTGCGCGTATATCGCTCGCGTGCGCGCGCATATGCGTGTGCGCGTTCATATATATATGGGTATATGGGCGCATACGGAAAATCGACATATGCAGTCGATGTTCTATTTTTTGTCTTTCCGATTAACAAGAATTTTGTTTGAAAGATTCGCAATTTGTTTATGCATAATAAAAGCGATCATACCGCCGAGCAACGCAATCGGCGCGTCTATATAAGCGATATGCCGCGCGGTTCCCACGCAGCAGAAGTAAAGTTGTTGAAACAGCAGAATGTGAAGCGTGCTTGCGGCAACAAATTTTACACATTTGCTCTCCTTGCAACAATTTTCGAGCAATTTCATCACCATACATACGATTCCGCCGCACCAAAACAGACCTTGAATTATTCCAAATGCGGAATCGATGACATAAATTCCCGTCAAACCGTCGATATGCCTTACCGCAGACACCAAGAATCCAAACAGAATCGAGATGTCGATAATAATGTTGCTTATTTTGAAATAGTTGTTCCGAATAGCAATTCCGCAAATAAAAAACGTCAAAAACCGCAGAGAAACGTATTTATTTATATCCGTAAATATAGCAGAAACGTTAAGCGATAAATAATGCATCATACAATCAACTGCTAATTGGACGATAAAACACAATGCAAACGCCGCAATTTGCGATTTGTTGAATAACCGATTAAGCGCCGGCGTCAAAAGGAATAATTGCAGATAGACAACCAAATAATATCCGCCGGGACCCATACCGCCTTTAATTGTGTTCAAAAGCACTTCTTGGAACGGCGCGTATCCGACCAAAGGCAATACTATCAACTGCAAAATCATAAAGCAAAAATACGGAATGCCTATTCTTTTAAAAAACGACTTTACATTTTGTTTGCCAAGCCAAACGGAGTACGCTTCCTTCAACGTGTTTGCGGCGGCACACATCTCAACGAATTTTCGGGAGTATAAAAAAGAGCCTATTATCAGAAAAATCGGAACTGCGTTGTATATCCACAACTCAGGCAGCCGCATTTGCACATAAGACGGGGCATAGCAATGAGTCAACACAACCATTACGATTGCGTATATTTTCAAAACATCGATCCCAACAGACCTTTTGAAGCACTTTTCGTGTACTAATTCAAGCATTTTTTGATTCGTTTTGATGTTTTTGGACACGAAACGTGTCTTTTTATCGTTTTGAATTAATTTAAATCGAACGAGTGATTTATCACGCCGCCACCCAAACAGATTTCGCCGTAATACACGACGGCATATTGTCCTTCTGCGATTGCGCGTTGTTTTTGGCAGAACACGATTCGTACGTCGCCGTTTTCCAATACCTCGGCGCGCGCCTTTTGCAAAGGTTGACGGTGTTTTATGCGCACATCGCAATCGAACTCTTTTGCAGGCGGTGGCGTAATGAAATTGAAGCCCTCGGTGACAAGTCCGTCTTTGAAAAGAACGTCGTCCTCGCCTTGCGAAACGATAAGCAGATTTTTCGCCACGTCTTTGCCGAGAACAAACCACCTCTCGCCGTTGCCGTCCGCGCTTCCGCCTATACCGAGCCCCCTACGCTGACCGAGCGTGTAAAAATATACGCCGTGATGTCTGCCGACCACCTTGCCGTCCTGCGTGACGATGTCGCCGTCTTTCATCGGAATGTATTGAGAGAGAAATTGTCTGAAATTGCGCTCTCCGATAAAGCAAATGCCCGTGCTGTCCTTTTTCTTTGCGACGGGAATGTCAAATTTGAGCGCGAGTTCTCTGACTTCGGGTTTTGTCATATCGCCGAGCGGGAAAATGACGTCGCGAAGTTGATAGGACGAAACCTGATTGAGAAAATACGTCTGATCCTTGTTGTCGTCCTTTGCTCGAAGCAAATAATGAGTATCGCCGTCGTGCCTTATTCTGCAATAGTGTCCCGTCGCGATATAATCCGCGCCGAGTTCGCGCGCGAAATCCGCAAACGGTCCGAACTTGACTTCGCGATTGCAAAGCACGTCGGGATTGGGTGTTCTGCCCTTCTTGTACTCGTCAACGAAAAGTTTGAAAACGTTGTTCATATACTGCTCGGAAAAGTCCACCGAGTAATACGGAATATCGATTTTGTCGCAGATATATCGAACGTCCGTCCAGTCTTGCTCGCCGGTGCAGCAACCATTCGGGTCTGTTTCTTTCCAGTTGGACATATAAAGTCCGACAACGTCAAAGCCCTGCTCTTTCAAAAGAGCAGCGGCAACCGCGCTATCCACGCCGCCGGACATACCGACGACAACTCGTTTTTTCTTTTCGTCCATACGGACATTTTAACATCTCGCCGACGGTATGTAAAGCGAGAGTTGTTTTTCTGCGAAAATTACTTGGTTGCATCAACCGCTTCGATAGTTTTTCTTGATTCGTTAGTGTTTTCGGCTTTTAATCTAATCTGTCTTATGTCCTTCACCATTTCTATAACAAGCAAAATAAGAGCATACGAAACCGCAAAACTACACAATAAAATTGTACCGCCGATTATAGCGGAAGTTATCAAGTATATGCCCAATTTGACATTATTGTCAGTACAATAAATAATTCCCGTAACGAATACCGAGATTGCAAAAATCGAAACAATGCTTGTAATGATGCCGTATGTAATTGTCGCCAATCGATTTATACGCCTTATCAAATCCCCTAATGTTTCTTCCATAAAGTTCCTCTTAAAATGTGAATTGCCCAAGGGCAAGTATTGAGAATATTATATGCCCATAGACATATAATGTCAATATGGAAGTATTGATAATTCAACGCATAAACGAGTTGCTCAAATCCGAAGGTTTGAATCAAAGCAAACTCGCAAACGGAATCGGTGTAAACCAAAGCACCGTCTGCAACTGGCTCAACGGCAAGAAAGAACCGTCGATTGAAAGTCTTTGGAAACTTGCGGATTTTTTTGACGTCAGCGTAGACTATCTTATAGGCAGAAAAGAGATTTGAAACGGCACCGAAAAGGTGCTGTTTTTTCATATTCGGACACGATTGAGGCACTTAAAAAGCGAAGCAAGTTTGCTTCGCTTTTTGTGTGAATCGATGTTTTATCTGCGCGATTTGCACATATAAACCGTTTGTTGTGCGCAAATACGCTGAATTATGCGATTTGCTTTTTGCTTGTTTTTTCTACATAAGCATAGACAGCAACGGAAGCACCGCATTATAAGCATAATCCGTGCCCGACGCCAAAATTATGCCGAGAATTATGCCGTAAAGTATTGCGCCGACAACGCTCAGACACACCGAAACGAGGCAGCCGATTCCTGCGCTTCTCGACCTTGCGGGATGGTCGTCTTTCCACACGAGCCAAAGAATAAAGCCTACGAGCGGGAAGAAAAATCCGAGCACGCCCCAACCTGCCGTGCCGCCTTCCTTTGCGGATTGCGCTTGCGTGGAAGTTGCGGTTTGAACGCCCGATTCATACCTACGGTTACTCGACGGCAACGTATAATTGACGCCTTGCAAGAGGTTGTTGCGGTTGTTCGAGCCTTGATCGGACACGGTGAACGAGGACGGCATTTCGCCGTTGTTGAAGTTGAAAACGGTCTTGATTATGCCGCCGCAATGGGGACATTTTGCAAGCACGCAAATGAGATCGCCCTTGAAATCGAACACGATTTCCCAGTCCGCTTTCATTTCGCCGCAAAGCGGACAAGTGGAAAAGGAATTGTTGATTTTGTTTTCCACGATCAAGCCTACGCCGTCATAGTATCTTTGAAAATCCATATTTATTCCTCTCTGTTTAAGGATTTATAAAATCATAACACCGAGCGCGCGATTCGTCAATAGGCTCGGTTCGATACGCTCATTCAAAAAGGCTTTGAGGGTATCTTTCGCCGTTGTCGGGAAGAACGACCACGATGTCGCCCTCGACCTGTTTTCTGAGCGTTTGAGCGGCGAAATAAGCCGCGCCGGACGAGATACCGCACTTGATACCGAACTTATGGTAAATCTCGCCTGCGGTGCGTATGGCGTCGTCGTCGGCAATGTCGATGATTTTATCGAATTTGCTCGGATCGACGATTGCGGGAACGAAGTTTGCGCCTATGCCCTGAATCTTATGCGGGCCCGCGTGTCCTTGTGTGAGAAGCGGACTGGAAAGCGGCTCGACGGCAACCATTTTGCAATCGATGCCGTTTTGCTCGATATACCTTTTCACGCCCATAGCCGTGCCGCCGCTACCGACTCCCGCAACGACGTATTTTGCCGTCGGAACTTGCGAGAAGATTTCGGGTGCGGTTGTGTAGAAATGCGCCTCTACGCTTGCGTAATTTCCGAACTGATTTGCAAGCCACGCGCCGTTTTCGGCAAGTTCTTTCGCCTTTTTGACAGCGCCGGCCATACCCTCGCTTGCGGAGGTAAGCACGAGTTGTGCGCCGCATGCGGCAATCATATCTCTGCGCTGCCGACTCATACTTTCGGGCATAACCATAACCGCTTTAAGACCGAGTTCGCGCGCGACATAGGAAAGTCCTATGCCCGTGTTTCCGCTTGTTGCCTCAACGATAGTGCCGCCCTCTTTCAAATCGCCTTTTTCGAGCGCGCGCAAAACCATATAGAACGCCGCTCTATCCTTAACCGAACCTGCAGGATTGTTGCCCTCGACTTTTCCGTATATGCCGTCGCCAAGCGACACAACGGGCGTATTTCCTATCTTTTTCGACAAAATGTCGAGTTTTTCTTGCATATTTTTGTCCATAAAACGCCTCTGCCAAATCGCGCGAACGAATCGGACAATAAATCCGCCTCTGCGGAAAGTAAAACCCGCTTTAACTGATGGTAAAATCCGTTTTTTCGACACGATTCAACCCGAATTTTGTTGTCGATATTATTATATCACCGACGTATCGATATGTCACCAAAATATTGCACGCCTAAAATTTTGCGTTGGGTTTACTAATGCGCACGAGTGTGCTATAATTCAAGCGTACAAAGCGAAAGCGACGATATGCACCCATAGCGCAACTGGATAGCGCATCAGATTCCGATTCTGACGGTTGGCGGTTCAAGTCCGCCTGGGTGTACCACTCAAAAACCGCAATTAATATTGCGGTTTTATCGTATCTTACAGGCGGACTTAGTACCTTTCGCTGACGCGATTGGCGCAGTGCGCAACAATCGCTATTACGCTCACTTCGTTCACTACAAGCCCGTTTGGGTGCGCCATAAAAAAGACACCTCGCAAGAGGTGTTTTTTTTAACCGCCGAACGCAAGCAATCTTTGCTTGCGGTTTCTCTGTGAGAATCGGCGGTAGCCATTCAAAATCCCTTGTTATCAAGGGATTTTTTCATAAAGCACCAGACGGATTCTCTACCTATTGCTAACGCGATTGGCGCAGTGCGCAACAATCGCTATTACGTTCACTTCGTTCACTACAAGTCCGCCTGGGTGTACCATGAAAAAGGCAAGTCAACTTGACTTGCCTTTTTCAGTTAAATCCGACCGTGTCGGGTGAAATCTCACTGCGTGAGGTGAAATCTCTGCGAGATGAAATCCGCTACGCAGGTGAAAGGCTTGTCGGATTTAATTTCATCCTACGAGATAGTCGTAGGATTTCATCCGTGTCTACACGGATTTCACCGTGAGCAAAGCGAACGATTCAAAGTAAAAGCACTTCCGAAAATTCGGAAGTGCTTTTGATTTTTGTTTCGTGACACAAGGTCAAGTGCAATTATGCGTTTTCAACAAGCTTTGCAGTACCATTGTTTATCTTATAGATATAAGTGCTGATAGTAGTATCTGTAAATTTGAACGTGTTACCTTCTATCGTTGCCGTGATGGTTTTTCCGTCGAATGTGCTTGCTGAATAATTGCTTGTTCCATCAAGCGTGAATACGATTGTATTTCCGGTTATAACAGCAACAAATCCTGGATTCCAGCTGTCCCCTGTCAAGTAGATTTTACCGGTCAAACTTGCAGAATCATCAAAGACAATCTTAACCGATTGCGTTTCCTTGTCAGAAGTTCCGTCCGTATATGTTCCCTTGAACGTCTTTCCTGCAAACACGCTCTTGCCAAGCAACTCTTTGTTGGCAACATCGAGTCCGTATGCAGTTGACGTTTCGCCGTCGTAAATGGTGATGTTTGTTCCGTTTACAACGTAGGTCTTGGTTGTGCCGGCGACATTGCCGTAACCGTCAAGTGCCAAAGTGCTTGCGTCGGGAAGCGTATAAGTTCCTTCATATCCGTCAAGCGTCTTGGTGTAAGCGCTGCCTGCGAGAGTGATGACTCTCATTGCATTGCCTGCAACAAACGTAACCTTGTCGCCGTCAAGCGTGTAAGAACCCGTTGCTTCGCCGACGGTGATCGTTCCGTAACCGTCAAGATAAATCTGTCCATATGCATCGCTATTGGTGTAGACGCCTTTTTTGCCATCTTCAGCCTTATATGTGCTTCCTTCTTTTTTCAAGAATGCAGCGCCATTTTCATCATATATTACCAACGTGTCTGTCTTAGAGCAAGCATTTGCTGCAACACTAGCGGTTCCAGACTTCCAAGTTACATTTGCATACAGTTTATCATTATAGACAAAGAAATTCTTGGTTGTATTATCTTGGTACTTGACTGTTATCCACGCAACAAGGCAACCATTAACCTGCGAGCCAGAAAAATCTACGCCGGTGATGTTGTCAGAATCTCTAAATCCAATGTAGATATCGTTTCCTAACGTTGTTGTAACCGAATTGAAGTTCATTAACAAAACGCCCTCTGCTACATTTACATATCCAAATCTACCCGCTACTATGGAGCCATCGGATTGTTTCATATCAGTCTCTGAAAGCTTCCCCGATACAATGCCGCTAAACGAACCATCATCGTTAATTGTTAAAATCGTTGTTGTCGGCTTTTGATCTGTTTTGCTCCACGTGTAATAAATTTCGAGCCCTTTATAAGTGCCTGTTGCAGCGGCCGGAACAACCCACTTTGCATAGTAAGTCAAATCGCCTACGAGCGTTGTTGAAGCGGACGCTTCTGCACCGAACGAGCCGTCTTCGTTCTTCAAGAACCAACCTGCAAACGCTTTGCCGTCGTATTTTACGGTATCGAGAACGGTCGGAAGTTCGCCAACTGTGTCGCCAACATATTTGTCTGCAACGGAGATGCCGGTGTTGCCTTCTGCATCGCTATATCCGTTGAAATTGAACGCAAGTGTTGCAACCTTATCGTATTTTGCATAGAACGTTACGTCACCCGTGGGTGTTACGCTTGTCTTTGCCGAACCATCGAATTCTGCGTTGTCAAACCAACCGCGGAACTTGAATCCGGAAACAGCAAGGTCGTCACCTGCATAAAGCGTTGTGCTTACGTTTCTGAACACGCTTGCGGATTCAACCGTCACCTTGCCGTTGACATATGTGATGGTGACTCTGTTTTCAGCCATCGTGTACGATTTGTCGTCTTTGTTGATGCTGAGCGTGTAGGTTGCCTTCTTGTCGGTAGTCGTTACGTCGAAGCCGTAACCAGCGTCGTTTGCTGCCGCTTTGTATGTGCCTGTAAATGCAGTACCGTTGAACGTACCGGTTATCACACCTGCACCGTTGAGTCTTACGGAATCTGAACCGCTTGCGTAAGTGCCTTCGTTGCCGTCAGTCACAACAAAGTTGTTGCTGCTGCTCTTTGCAAACTTCAATGTCTGTTCGCCCGCAACAATAGTGATTATATCCGCTTTGCTCTTAACATCCGAAAGCGCCGTGACAGCCGCATCTTTCGAATCGACCGCAGACCACGTTACACCGTAGTATACAGCAGTGTCATTGAGGAACACATTTGTTTCGTTTCCGTCAACCGTGAAAGTTATCAATCTGGTCTTGTTGCTATTCCAAGAAACAAGATTGCTTGCAGACGTGCTTACACTATCTGCTTGGAAGAAGAAATACGTATCAGAACCAAATGCCAAGGACGAATTGTAACTTACTACAATCATCTTGTGCTCTGCATCAAAGTACGCATAACTTGAACCAAATTTAAAGAATCCTGTTTCAGCGTTATAACCTGTAACCGATCCCGACTTTTCACCTGTAGCGTTCCCAAACACGTCGATTGTAAGAGCCTTATTTGCTTGGCAAGTACTATCGTTATAAATCTCATAGCCGACATATGTGCCCATCAATGCATTCGGCTCAACCCACTTTGCATAAACAGTCGTGTTTGCGGTAAGAACGGTGTCTTTGACAAATTCCGTGCCGTAGTCGCCTGTTTCGCTACCGTCGTTTGTGAACCAACCCGCAAACGCTTTCGTACCGAACTTGAAGTCAACCGCTTTGAGGGTTGCCACTTTGTCGTTTACATAGTAGTTTTCAACGACGTCGGCGGTTGTTCCGTCGAGATATTTGTAGGTGAGCGTAACTGCCGCATCCCATTTTGCATAGAACGTTACGTCTGCGCTTGCAACGAACGTTGCGGGGGCTTCCGTCGTCAATTCTGCGTCGGTGTAC
This sequence comes from uncultured Eubacteriales bacterium, assembly GCA_900547975.1. GTDB lineage: Bacteria > Bacillota > Clostridia > Christensenellales > CAG-917 > CAG-475. The sequence continues at coordinate 10,220 of URIX01000001.1, forward strand.
CAACCGCGGAACACAAATCCGTCTGCCGTCGGAACGTCTGTCGAGAGGGTTTGATTGCTGTATTTGCTCACTTGTGCGGAACTGTTGGTGCCGTGTCCTTTATAGTCGTAAGTTACGGTCACTTTGGGTTCTGTCACGGTGTAGGTCTTTGCAGTCGTGTCGAGAGTGAACTCTTTGTATACGCCTTCGACCGTTGCACCGATTACGGTTGCGCTTTCTTGTGAGTACACATAGTTGTTTGCACCGATCGTAAGCAATCCGCTTGCGCCGACTGTGATTTCGTTTTCGCCGTTCTTATACGTGCCTGCATTCTCGAAGAGTGCGTTTTGTGCATATACGGGAACGCCGTTTATTTTGAGGTTTACAACAAAGGCCCTGTCTTCTTCGCCGTCGCTGCCATTGCCGCTACTGTCTTTGCTGTACTCAATCGAAATGTCTTCGCCTTCCGCATCGAGTATACAGACAAGGTGTTTTGCATTTTCTTTTGTGATGTCTGCACCTTTTGTGATAATCGACTTTCTTGCGCCTGTTGAGTCGTAATACCAAATGGTCAAGTAGTCATAGCCTTGTTCGCCGGTTACCCAGTAGTCAAACTCGATAACTGCAACACCGCTTGTCCATTGAATTTGCATCTTTGAATAAGTATGGCTACCCGAAGCACACGTCGCATGCCAGTTCGTACTTCTCCAACTGTTGCTTTCTGCAACGTATTCCCAAGCATATGTATCTTGTTCAACAAAAGATACGTTGCCTGCCCATTCCCACTTTGCGAATACGACAATGTTTGCGCCAACTACATTGACTGCGTCTCCATCTTGGATGTCTGCATCGTCATCGCCGAGAACGCCGTCGCCGTTGTCAAGCACCCAACCTACGAACGTGTAACCTTCGTTGAATGTCGTATTATAAGCGTAATTCGGAAGTGCGCTCACGTACGTGTCGCCATAGCCGATAGCCTTTGAGCCGTATGCCGCTTCGTCTTCTGCAAGCAAACCTTTTACGGTGAGTTGGCTCGAATTTGTCCAAGACGCTTCAAACGTATATATTTCTGTTGCAACAGTCGCCTTGTACGTCAATGTCTCTGTGCCTTCTACACCTTCGACTTTCCAGCCTTTGAACAAATAACCTGTTTTTTCTGCCGGTGTCGGAAGTGTTGTTGTGACGTTTATAAACACTTCTCGGTCTTGAATTTCCTCATCAGTGCCTTTGAACACAAACGTTGCGGTGGGTTTTGTCACGCTGATTGTTTTGCCTGCCAACGTGAACGTGTAATATTCGGTTGCCGCTTCGACGCTTTCGCCGACGTAGAGTTCGTAGTAGTCTTTGTCAGTCGCTTTGACGTAAACGCCCGCTTTGCCGTCGATGGTTGCGCCGCCGACGCCGTTAAGCACAACCTTGTACGTTGAATCGGTGTAAGAACCTTCGAGTCCGTCTGTCACTTGCAACGTGCCGCTTGCGTTTCTTGCAAATGCTTGAATCTTGTTGCCTTGTGCATCAAACGCATAAACGAAGTTTGCCGTTGCGCAATCCTTACCTTCGAGTGAATTGTTGTCAAAGTCAGTGTATTTTGCGCCGAAGTAAACTTGTCCGTCATAGACGAAGAAGTTGAATGCATGCTTAAATTCAAACGCGCACTCCGCGCCGTAAGAAATTGCCTTAGAATCCGTCCAAACAGCACCGTTGACGTCTGCCTCTTTAATGCTGTAAGTGCTCGGAACCATAAAGTACACGCTGTCGTACACACTGCCTTTCGTCATAACGACGATGCCGGTGGAAAGGTCGATGTAACCTCTTTCGTTGTACGTGCTGTCACCGTCAACTCTCGTGAAGGTAATAGCACCGGTGTTCTTGTCGGTAATTTTGATCGTACAGTTGCCTCTAAACGGTGAAGCGTTGCCCACACCGGTACCGTTCTCGTCAAAAGTTACTTTTGACTCAAACAAATTGGCTTTGACAAGAGACGTTCCCTCTTTTTGCGACAATTCAAACGCATAGTAAGTCACGCCCTCGTAAGGTGCGGTGAGTTTGGGCAAGTTGATTCTAAACGTCGTATTTGTATCCTTGTGGGTATACTCGACGTAACCGGCTTCGTTGTAGTCGGCTTCTTTCACGGTACCTTTTGTAAAGTATTCTGTTTGTTCAACATAGTTGCCGTTGAACGCTTCTGCGTGATTTCTGTATCCGCAATCGCCGCAAACTCGGACCGATTGCACGCTATGCCAACCTGCCGCCGGAGAAACAAGGACATATTCTACTATTTCGCCGAACGTGTGTTCTTCGGGATTCTCGGTGTCGTATGCGCCGCAACGAGAGCATCTGTAAACGTGATGTTCACTGCCGTCCTCTTGCGTTTCTTCATCCATCGTGTTGCTTTCGTAAGGAACGCAACCGCCTTCGTGGTCGTGTCCGAGTTTTGCAATAACCTTGTTATAGACGTGTCCGCAACCTTCTCTCGCGCAAGTCGCCGTAACGGCACCGTCTTCCGTGCAGGTTGCTTCGGTCACTTGGAAGTTGTCATAGTCGTGTCCGAGTGCAACGCCGAACTCAAACGTAAATGCGCTCTTTGTGCCGCATACGCAACTATAATAGTATTCTGCGGGCGATTCGCAAGTTGCCGCCTTAGCAAGATACTGTGACGTTGTAACTTTTTGATCGAATGCGCAGTCCTTGGTTTCGCTGTATCCGCAATCGCAAGTATGGGTATGTTTACCGTCGCCGTTTGCAACCCACGGTCCGAAAACGTGTTGTTGAACTTCGGTGACGATGGTAACCGTGCCGTATTCCGACGTGTAAGTGGTTGTACCCGGTTGATAGTGCGTAGCCGTGGTTTCGCCTTTTGTCCAAACCTCGGCGTTGGTCAAAACGGGAAGCGTAACTTGCTCAAAGAAACCGCAAGAGCAGTATCTCTTTGCAACGCCGGTCTCCGTTTCGGTGGGGTCGGTCGTGATTTCCCAGCCGCCGAACGTGTGCGCGCCTTGAGAGGAAGTCTTTACTACCGTGCCGTAAACAGACGTGTAAACCTTAACGCCGCCTTGCGTGTGCGAGGGCTCTTGATTTACGCTGACCGTCCAAACGCTCGTATCCGTGAGTTTTGCAACGGGATGAGTTTGTTCATCGCCGCAAGAGCAGACTCTCGTGGCAACGCCCGCCGCAGTTTCGGTGGGTTCGCTCGAAATCGTCCACGCGCCGTATGTATGACCCGCTTTTGGAGTCGTAACGGTCACTTTGCCGTATGCGGAAGTGTATTCCACGATTCCGTCTTCGGTGTCGGATTGCGCTTGTTTTTCGTTCTTCGTCCAAACGCTCGTATCCGTCAACACCGCAAGCGCCGCTTCTTCGTAACTTCCGCAAACACAGACTCTGATTGCCTTGCCTGCTTCGGTCGCGGTCGGCTCAGTAGTAATCGTCCACGCACCGTATGTGTGTTCGCCTTTTGCGACTTCAACGGTCACCGTGCCGTATGCGGACTCGTATACTTTGTAGCCTTTGCTTGTGTGAGTTGCGTCTTGGCTCGTCTTCACCGACCAAACGGATGCGTCGCCGAGTTTAGCAACCGTAGCGGTTTCGACATCGCCGCAAGAGCAAACTCTCGTCGCCGTGCCTGCTTCGGTTTCCGTCGGTGCCGTTGCGATAGTCCACGCGCCGTAAGTGTGCGTGTGCTCGGGTTGCGAGTCATCGCAAGCGACGAAAAGAACCGCAAGCATTGCAACGATTGCAATTACAAACAATACTTTGTTTCGCTTCATTGTCGTTCTCCTTTTTGTTATGCCAAATAAATTTTTGATGCGTTTTTCTCGCCACGTCGAACGTTTCGTTCGGGCGATTTTGTCTTGAAAAAGCCGCTTTTTCGGGCTTTACGTTTCGCTCTTGATACCACAATGTGCGCACCGTTTATAAACGTGCGCACATCAAAGCGTAATAAATATTCGTTTTTGCTCGGCAAATGCATATTTATTCAAACTTTTATGCATATTTGCTTATAAATCTTATTTTTTAATGATATTTTAATATCAAATCCTCTATTTGTCAATTTTTATTCAATAGAAAATTTCGTATTTTTTTCAAATACACCTTGCTCGGTTTCGCTCGAAAGATTCGTGCTCGTACAGACTATCTCGTCCGTGACCGAAACGTCGGAAATTTCAAACGTAAACTCTGCCGAACCTACCCTTACCGTAACAGTCGTTCCGCTCACGGAATACGTTCCCGAAACACCGTCTTTTGAAGCGAACGAGGGATTGTATCTATCGCCGCAAGCGTCGTCGCCGCTGTCGTGCTCGCTCGATTCGGAAGTCACTATAACTTGTCCGTTTTCGCCGAACGCGAACGTCGTCACCGCCTTAAAGGTTTGCATTTGATTCTCCGTGTTGGGACACGAGAACGAATAGGTTGCGGTGTAAGATTTACCTTTAAGCAACGTTTCGTCAAGCACAATGCTGCTCGGCGCATACGTCATATCTGCGGAATTCAAGTCGATAACAAACATATCTTCCCCTATCTTTGCGAGGATAGAGCCGTTTGCGTTGGCTTTGTACGTTCCTTTTGCGCCGCCCTTTTCAACGTTGCCGAATCCGTCGAGTTTCACGGTGTCTTCGCCCGTGCGAGTGTACTCGCCTCTATACGAGTCGCTGACGAGCAAACCGTCAACCGTATTGCCCCACGCTGCTATTTTCACGACGTAAGACTTCTTCGACGACGTGAAACTCACAATCGCGCCGTTATTCGTGCCTATGCCGTCGATTGTGGTTATATCGTCGATGATTTCGACGGGCGAAGCGAGAGATGTAGCAAACAAGTACGTCACGTTTGAGTTGTACGCGACTTTGCGAAGCACCGCGCCTTTTCCTGCCGCAACGCTGCTCGTGCCGAGTGCGAAGTAGTCGATAAACGTCATTGCGCCCGAGCCGCGAACCATCAACAAGCCGTCGGCAATTTTTTCGCCGGTAATAACGACGGACGAACCGCCAAAAGTGACTTTTGAATAGAATCCGTTGCCGCTTATGTTGACGAAGCCCTGATACTTGTCGGTATTGCGAGTGAGCGTGAGCATTCTGTTTGCGTCGATTTCGAGTTGCATACCCGAATCAATAAGACCTTTGCCGTAGTTTGCCACGAACTCGTTTTGCGAGTCGATAGGTCCGATGATTTGAATCGCATAGTAGGACGTAAGGCTTTCTTGTCCGAAGCTCATCGTGACGGAAATCTGATAGAAGCCTGCGTTGCTGTATCTTATCGCGCCGAGATTTACGCACGATGCCTTTGCCGTATCGTCGAGTTCGCCGTCCTTGGTCACGATGTGAATCGCCGCGAGAATTGCCGGCCGAACTTTTGCCTGATTGCCTTTGACGAATCTCGTTTGGTCAAGAGTGACCATCGCGCCGTTCGTAACGTGGCTGTTTACGAAGTCAACGCCCTGCAACTCGTCGCTGTCTATTTGCTTTACGGTGAGAATGTTGCCGAACGTTGCAAGATAGAACGTCGCTTTTTCGCCGTATGCGAAATCATAGGGTGCGTCGATAAAGTTGACGACGATTTCGTTTGCGTTCTGCGAATACGAAAGTTTGACCTCGAGATAACTGTTCGGATTCATCTTCGCAACGCCCGTACCGTAGCCGTCGAGGAACAGAATCTTTCCGTCGTAGACATACGCGCCGACAAGAGCGTCTTTTTCGAGAAGTTCGAACGTGCCGTTTTCGACGTCGAGTTTTATCTTGTACGAATAGAAGTCATCCTGATATGCGTACACGGTCAAAGTGTCGGTGTCATAGTTTACGCCGCCGTTTTTCATATTTGCGAAGTCGCCCTTCGACACGCTGAACAAAACGGTTGAATCAATTTTGAGTTCAAACGCGTCTTTCGAGTTCGCCGTCAATCTTGCGTCTTGACCGTTTACCGTGCCTTTGAACGTCATACCTGCGTATTTTGACGTATTTTCGGTGTCCCTGTCCACTTTTGCCGTAACGGTAGTGGACATCGTGAAGTTGTATTCTTTACCGTCGAAGGTCAACTTCGAGGAAACGTTTGCGGCAGGCGTGAATCCTTCGGGATAATTTGCCTCGCCCCAACTTACGTTATACACGGTGTCTGCGGCGTTCTTTGCCACGAGTTTGACATAAAGTGCAAACCAACTCTTTTGCTCGGTGTCCTTGCGCTCTATCTCGAAAGTGTCGAAAGAATATGACGTATAGGTGTTGGAAAGGACATAATCTTTTCCGTAATTCACCACCACTCTCTTGTTCAAATTCCAAATCGCGCTGTTGAAGTACACGAGCGGACGACGCGAATCGGTAAATGACATTCTGTTGTCGTTGTCGGGGTCGAGAACGACGATACCGTCGTTTAGGTGCATGGTGTAATTTGTCGTGCCTATCGACACAATCAAAGTGGATTGATCGATACCGCCCGTTAAATACGCTTGTCTGCCGTCGACGGTTATGCTTCCGTCGCGTGCGATAGTCATATCTTTAAGAGGCGTAACGGGCACGACTTCGTCATAGTCGTCGCCCTCGCCGTAATCGCCGTATCCGTTGTCTTCTTCCCACGAGTCGGAACCCGACGAACTCGTCGCCGCGGGTATCGTGGTCATATTCGTCTTGTACGTTCCTACGATGTCGTCGGAAAGCACCACGACGGTTGCGACCGCTTGCAAACCGAGATAATCGATTTTGACGGTATACACACCGGGCGTAAACGTATCGACTTTGCCTTCGAGCATATCCGCCGTGGGTTGAACGTAATCCGTGCCGTCCTTTATCTCGAACAAATCGCGAGTGTAGACCGTATCTCCGCCGAAAACCACTTTGCCTTTCGGCTCGACGGACACGTTGGACTTGATTCGAACCGTAAACTCTACTTCCACGGGGTCGCTGTCCACGCCCTCGACATAAACCGCGATTCTGACGTATTGCACGCCCACCGCGTCAAAGTCGACGGGGTCGGAAAGCAGTTTTGCCCAAACGGTCAAATCGTCCTCTTTTGCAATTTCTTTGTCTGCTATCAACGCTCTGCGAATACCGTTGATTCTTGCGTTGACGTTTTTGAAAACGTTGTAAGAAGTCGTGCCTTTTGCAAGCAAGACTTCATCCTCTATGACGGAAAGTTGATAAGTGTTCTCTTTCACGACGTAGTGGATTGTTTGAGTGACGGTAGTTGCCGTCGAGTCGAATTTATACGGAATTTTCACGTCGACGGAATACGAACCCACAGTGTTGAAATCAACATTATTGGTGTCCATATGGTATTCCGAGCCGTTCCCGTAAGTCACAAACGAGAATTTCAAGCCGTTGACAATGACCGAAACGTCGTTTGCAAAATCGTATTCGTTTTTATTCGTGCCCTTTTTGACGATTATCGTGTCGCCTTTTGGCATATTGATGACAACGCCGCGCTTAACCTCGACGGTCGCGGTCGCGGTTTGTCCCTTATAGGTAAGCGTAATCTCGTTGACGCCTATCGACGAATAGTCGATACTGCCCGAAATCATTTCTATTGTTACGGGCACGTTGACGTCGCCGTCCTTGATTGTGAACAGACTCGTCAAGTCGATAAATCCGCCGTTGGGATAAGTAACGATATCGGACGCAGTCAAAACGACCGTCTTGGGCGCAACTATCTTAACTTTCGCCACCGATTCTTCGCTGTCTTCCATATAGGAATAGGAAAGTTTTACGTCATACTCGTTGCCTTCCTCGACGTTTTGCAAAGCGGACAAATCGAGCATATCTTCGGTTATACGCACCACTTCGCCGTCAAGATACAGCGAGAACAGCGACGTAAAGTCGAATGACGCGAGTTGTGCTTTTTCAAGTTGCAAAACCTTGTAGGAATTGACGATTTCGATGAGGTGCGCCTCTTTGACGTGCACTCTGAGCGTTTTCGTAATGTTGTGGAAAGTTACGCTGACCGTATAGTCGCCGACGTCTCTTTTGACGTTGTTTGCAACCATATCCGAAGTTATTTCAACCGCCTCGTCGTCTTCGGTCACAGTGAAAAGCGCGAGAAAATCGAAGTTCTCGTCGATTTGCAACTGCGTGACGACGATTTCTTCCTGCGCAAGTTCGACGGCGTACTTGGTTGCCTGTATGGACACGGTGCAAGTCACACTTTGGTCCTTATAGGTGCAAGTGACGTAGCCGTCTTCTTCCGAGTTTTGCGGAAGATGACTCAAATCGAGGTATTCGGATTGAATCATAATTTGCTGTCCGTCAATCGTAATCACGAAAAGCGACGTAAAGTCAAAATCCGCGAACACTTTTTCGTGGATAGTCACACTGGACTGCTTTGCGACTACGCTGATAACCTCCGGTTCGGGTTGTGGCGGTTGCGGCTGCGGCGGATTCGGCGGGGTCGGGGTATCACCCCCCCCCCCCGCCGTTATCGTTACATCCCGCAAATGTCAAAGCAGTCAATATTAATATTAAAGCAATTACTATAATTAATTTTTTCTTCATAAATATCGACCACGACATTAAGTCTTTATTTTGTGAATCAGCCGACGTTGTAGTCGCCGAAGTTGTAAACGGACAACCAGAAATATCTGGTGTGGTTGTTTGTCATAACGATTGTGAGTTTATCGCCATAGGAGAACACCATCTTCCTGTCGGCTTTGCCCGACAAGCCGCCCGACACGTCTGACACGCCGGAGTTGTAGGTGAATCCCACGCTGTTCATAACGGATTTGATTTCTGCAAACATCTCGTTGAATCCGGTGTTCGTTAAATTGTTCTTTTCGTCGAGATATTTTTGCGGCGCAACCGATGTGAATTTGACGTAATCGGTGTATACCGTCGTGTCGTCTGCAAGTTCTTCGGAATCGTATTCGTAGAAAAACGGTGTGTTGATGTCGTCGCCGAATATTCTTCTGAACGTTGCCATCGTCGGGAATGCGGAAGCGTTGTCTTTGAACACGTTTGCGATTACGACGTCGAGAGTTACGTTGTGCGTGCAAGGACCTGCGGACGGGTCGTGGAATGCGCCCGTCTTCTTGTTGTAGCACGGATACTGTTTGAAATCGCTCGTATGCAAATTGTAGTAAGCATTGGTCGAGAGGTCTTCCCATTCGGGCAATACTCTGGGTTGATAGCCGTCGAATTCGTCGGTGAACAAATCCGTTGCGTTAACTTTCGAGTAAGTCGTGAGGCAGTAACCTGCGTATGCGGAATAAGCGTACGGGAAGGACGTGGAAACCACGTTTCCGTTGCTGTCAACCGTAATCGTAAACGCGTGTTGCGAGGAAGCAGTCGTGCTGTTCACGTCGGAGTGCATACAAACTTCTTTTGCCGCTTCTTCGATGATTTGAGTGTTGCGAAGCACGTACTTTGTCACGGTCTTGTTGTTTGCGTCCGTTTGGCTGCCCGCAAACTGAAATACGTCTGCCGACAAGTTCCAACCGGGCAACAATTCGGTGAGGCTGCCGACATATTGGTTCACACCTTCGAGTTTTTTCGAAGTAGTGTTGTACTCGAAATAGTCATAAGTGCTTTCGTCGATTTGGTAGTATCCCGAGTACTTGAACCAGTACGGCGCGGTATCGTCGGAATAGTATTCGTATTTGCCCGTTCTCGTCAACAAAACCTTGTCTTGCGTGACTTTGCCTGCAAGACCTACCGTTCCGCTGTAGCCGCCTGCGGGGAATTTGGTCGTAGCTGCCGCGCTTGCGGAAGATATGCTTGCGGTGTAATCGCTTGCATCGGGGGTAGGCGTAGTCGTTGCGACTTCGGACGTTTTGAACGCATAACTCGTTGCCGCCTTCATCTTTGCAAGAGCGGTTGCGAGCGCGTCGTTTTGCACGTAGTGTTTATACGGTGCGGGGTCGGGAACAACGGTTTCGCCGATATCTTCGAAGGTAAATTCAATCGTCGTGTACGCTCTGTTCATGTTTGTACCCGTTTCTTCTGCGGTCTTTGCCAAAATCTTGGTGATTTGACCGTTTTCCATCTTGAAATACAGGTTTTCGAGAGTGTCTTCGAGCATCGGGGTGAAGCTATACGAGAGATACGTCATAAGATAGTAGTCGTACTCGTCGTCAACGTATTCTTTGCCTTCGGAATCGACGATTTTCCATACGTACTCGAACACGTCTTCTTCGGGTCTGTAAACGAATTTCTTTTCAACGTTTTTAGCGAATTGACCGATATGGTTCCAGTAATGTTGGTTTTCCCAGATATACGGGAAACTCATACTGTCCGTCTGCACCTTCGTTGCGACCTTGTTGTCTTTGTTGATGTAGACTCTTTGTGTCGCGTGACCGATAGTGCCGTTCGCGTCCTTGTAGTCTGCGGATTCGCTTGCTTTGTAACTGTCGGTGATGACAGTCGCCTTTTCGTCGCCTACCGGCGTTGCAAACCATTCGCCGTACCACTTACCTTCGGACATCATAACTTTGGTTTGATATTCGCGGTTTGTGGTAGAGCCGTCTGCAGCGTCGAAAAACACGTCGGTTACCACGCCGTTGACGGTTATGTTCTTGTTGCCGAGCGCTTCGATAAGTTCGGTGGTAAGGATGTTGTCGTCCTTGCCTTGGACTTGACCTTTGACGGTGGGCGCTTTGACATAGTAGGTTCTCGATTTGGTTACGGATTCAAAATCCTTGAGGGTTGCCGTGACGACGAGAGTGCTGTCGTGTGCGGGTTCGCCGATAATCGTGATTTCGTTGCCCGAGATTGTTGCAAGGGTTTTGTCGCTTACCGACAAAATAACGGGACTCTTGTCTGTCGATGAGGCATTAACCGTAAATTTATCGCCCTTTTCGAGTCTCGAATTTTCGGGCTTCGACGAAGTCATATAGATTTCGGGAAGTTGAACGGGTGCGGTCATCTTGAACGTAACCGTCTTGGACACGTTGGGCAATCGCTTGATTTTTGCCGTGAGTTTAATCTCGGTATCCTCCGTTGCGTCTTTGAGAATGACGAGAGTGTTGCCGCTCAGTTTTGCCAATTCTTCGTTGTCAACGCTCACTTCGTACGGGCTGTTGTCGGACACGGCAACCAAGAACTGGATCTTGTTGCCTTTGGTGACGATAGAGCCGTCGTCAACGGAAGTCGTGATATTGATGGACGGCAAATTGTCGTCGCCCTTGTCGTCGCAAGCAACCAAGAACAACATACAAGCGACCATCAGTACGCAAACGAACGATATAACGCTCTTTTTCAATGTTTTGCGTGTTTCCATTGTTTTTCTCCTTTTGAAAAAATTTATATTTTTTTGTGTTTTACGATGTTAGTTTCGCACTCAGTCCTTCCAGACGTAAATGAGGAAGTCCAAACTCGAATCGACGGGCGCAACCCAAATGCCGTTGGCTTCGTCGTGGTATTCGTCGTATTGATTGCGGACGAATCCTTTTTGCTTCAAGAATTCTCTGACTGCCGTGAGCGACGAGTTGATGGTGTAATCCACGTCAAGCGGCACGTCATAGTAGAACACGATCGCGCTCTTTGCCGTCTTCGTTCCGCCCGGCGTTTTCGTCATAGTCATACCGAATCCGTACGTATCGCCGAGTACGTTGCCGAAGAAAGGCAGTTTTTCGCCGATGTCGTCTTTGCCGAAGAACGTCTTTAAGAAGGTCAAAGCATTGACTTCTTCGTCGTCTTCAGTCGTCGAAGATTCTTCGTTGCGGACTTGAACGGTGAGTTGCGACCATTCGGTCGGCACTTGTCTCGTTTCGAACTCGACTTGCACGCCGTCGGGAACTGCCGCTTGATTGAGATCGCTGTATTTGATCATAACCACGCCGTACATAGAGCCGAGGTAGAAGTAGAAGCACGATTCGGTGATATAACCGTCTTTAACCACGACGAACGGCGTAAATTGCGTGTTGAGCGTAAAGCCCTTTGTTGCGAATATACCGTAGAGGTTGACGTCGTTGCCCACGCCGTAATAGAAAGTGGACGCAACTCCGCACATCGACTCGTTGACGTAGTAAGTTGTCGTACCCGCTTCCTCGTCCTCCGCGTATCCGCTGAAAATTTCGGACGAGAACGCAAACGACGGTCGAGCGTTGTCGAACGTGGTCTGATAAGCGCGACTCGCTTTGTACGTTACGGGGTCGCTTTCCTCTGTTTTTTCGTTTTCGCTGAAAGCGTTGTAGAGGTTGTCGCTTATTTTCTTATATCCGTAAGAAGCGTTTTGTTCGTACGTTCTGATTTCGTTCTGATTGTTGTCGTATCTAACGCTGAACGGCGCGAAGTAGCACAAATCGTTCGTTACGGTTTCGACGAATCCGCCGTACGAACTGCCGTATTGCGAATTTGTCATTTGATAGAAGTCGAGTTTGTAACTTTCAAGCGCACGCATATTGTCGATTGCGGTTTGAAGTTTAGAATACAACGCGTCGTACTTTTCGTCGTGGTGGAATTTTCCGACCTTCGGCACTTCCACGCTCTGGCTCGTGTTGATTGCAAGATAGAGCGATTGAATGCCCCTATACCCTTCCACGATTTGATAATCGTCCTTGCTTTGAGCGTAGATACCAACGATTTCGCCCTCGTCGATGATGAGCCCCCAAGCGTTGACCTCGAAATCGTAAGGCGTTGCGGCGGCAACGAGGCGTTTTGAAATCGTTTCGTCGCCCTTGAACATCCAACGCCAAGTATTTTCGTCAAACTCGAAATCGTCAACGGACAAGTCGGTAAGGCTGTTGTAAAGACCGGATTCCGTCCAAGTCACCACTTCTTCGTCATCGCCGAGCATAGGAATGTATTGTTCCTCGTTCATAAAACTTACGCTGACCTGATTCGCTTTGCCGTTACGGTTGGTGTAGTAAATGCCGGTCTTGAGACCCGTCGAGGAATCTTCGTATTCGGCGTACCAGTTGTTGCCGTCCATAGCGGTTCTTATGGGAAGCGTAACCGTTCTGTAAAACGAGCCGAACAAGTCCGTTTTGTAGAGGTCGATTCTGTCGTATCCCTCGAATCCGACTTTTGCGTGGTTGAGCGCTGAAAGCATATCTGCGGTAAGCGCGGTTTTTGCAAGCACCCAAATATCTTTTTCGGCAAAGCACTCGTCGTTGTCTGCGACCGTCGCCGTAACGGTGACTTTCTTGTCGCCGCTCACTTCGGCTGCGGTAACTTTGCCGTTTTCGTCGATGGTTGCGTATTGATTGCCGTCAACGATTTCCCAAATAATCTCGCCGTTTTTCGCTTCCTTGCCGTCGATGTACGCTTTGAGCGTAATGCTCTTGCCGCTTCTCACTTCGGAAGTTTTGGAGATTGTGACGGTCACTTCGTCGGGGTTTGGAACAATACCCGTACCCTTGAAAAGTTTTTCTTCGCTCTTTGGCGAGTCGTTATATCCGCTTGCTTTTGCGTACACGCAGTAAAGAATGTCGTTTACGGTCGAGGCAACCTGATAGGAAGTCGTGTCAGTGGCATATTCCTCGCCGTTGAGAACGACGACGTAGGAAGTTGCGTTTTCTACTGCGTTCCAAGTGATGAGTCCGCCTTGCGACATTTCGACGTTTTGCGGCGTCGAAAGCGTGGGCGTGGTCGGTTCGGAATTGTCGTTGCAGGCAACCAACGCCGTAAGCGCGCAAAGCACGATGAGAGTTACAAACAAAATATTGTTACGTTTTTTCATATTCTCTCACCCCCCTTAATAATTGTAGACGTATGCGAGTTTGACGGTTTTGCCGTCCTTGAGTTTGAACCCGCAGTTGATGTTCGTCAGTTTATCGCCCGAAAAAGCGCAATCGAGAGCGGCGTTTCCGTCAATATCGTACGAGCCGAGTTTGAATACGCTTGCAAAGTCGCCTTCGGGGATTTCGCAACCGAATCCGTTTGCGTTCGCATTGAAGTTCTGCGCGCTCGATTCGGACAACGAAAGCGGCAACAACGTCGATTTTTCAACGCCCGATTTTTGTTCGGTGGTCGTGTTGCTTTCCAGTCTGAAATTCGCATTCAGTTTCTTTTCGGTGATTTCCAAAGTGGCGTTCGAGCCGTCAATGGTTACGTTTCTTTGATATTCGTAAACCAACGTGTCGCCGTCAAAGACGCTCAAAGTCGATACGAGCGTTTTGACGTCGTTCATCGATTTGTTCATATTGTCGCTGTACGTTGCAAAGTCTTTTGCTTGGTTGCAAGCGCAAAGACATATCGCAAGCGCAAGAAGCGTCGAAATCGTCAGGAATATATATTTCTTTTTCATATTCTTTTTCATATTCGTTCGCCCCCCCTATCACAAAATGCCTCGTTTGATGACGAGTACCGCGCCCGCAAGAGCGAGAGACGTCGAGAAAAGGATAACGGCAAAGCCGAGATTATCCGTCGATTGTTTGAGCGGTTCGACTTGTTCGGCAAGCGAGTTGCGGTAGTCGTTGTATGACGTTTTCAAAGCGTTGAGTTTGGTCAAATCGAGGATATTTCTGTCGCTTCCGTCGAGTTGGTTGATTTGTTCCAGAACGTCTTGTATCGTCGCAAGGTCGTCTATGGAGAACGTGTCGGGCAACTCGTCGATGAGTGCTTGCACTCTCTTGACTTCATCGCTTGCGTTTGCGAACTTGATGTTTCTTATCGTGTTCTTTGCCGCTTGCACGCTTGCAACGAGCGCGTCCCATTCTTCCTTGTCGAAGCCATACGCCGTCGGGTCTTGCGTCACGGAATTGTAAGCCGTAAGCGCGTTGTTGACGAGTTTCTCGTTGACGAGGGTCACGTTTTTGAGTTTAGCGACCTGTTGTGCGTATTCGTAGAAGGTCAACATACTATTTTGCATTGCGACGTAGTCGCTTCTCAAAGCGTCCTCGACCTTTCCGAAATACACTTCATACACGAGCGAATCGTAACCTTCGACGTCGGCGTTGCCGGGCAGAATCATTTGGATAGGTTCTTTCTTTCCGAGCAAGTCGATGAAGTTGAAGTAGTACAACTCGTATCCGAAGATGTCGAATTGATTGTGCAACTTTTCATAGCCGGGGTCGTTCTCGGTGAGTTTTGCGTCCTTTTTGTAGGAATCTTCCATGGCGGGCGCAACGACGGATTTGAACTCTACGCTCTTGAGTGCGGTATAGCCGTAGAAAGCGTATTGACCTATGCGTTTAAGACCGTCGGGCAACACGATTGACGCGATATGCGTGTTAGAGTTGCCTGCGTAGTCGTCGATACGCACGGTGCCGTCCATAACGTTGAGTACGCTTGCGTAAGAGCCGCCGGGGACTGCCTTCAATTCGTACTTGCCGGACGCGAGTTTGACGTAGAGCGAACCCTCGTAGAGCAATGCGTAATCGTTGATTGCGCCCTTTTGCGCAACGTTGCCGTCTTTATCGAGGAACGAGAAGTTTCTGAGCGACGAGCAGCCGTAGAATGCGCCCACGCCCACGCTTTCGAGTTTGTTCGAGAAGGTGAACGATGCGAGCATAATCGCTTTTGCGAATGCGGAATCGCCTATGGTTTTAAGCGCGGGTGCGTTAAACAAGATGATATTCGTCGCTTGGAAAGCGTATTTGCCGATATTTTCGAGTTTGCTTGCGCTTATGCTTCTCGAAAGACCCGTTTGAGCGAATGCGCCCTCGCCTATCGAAACCGCTTTGTCGATATTCGCGCTGGTAAGACTTGCGAGCGTAAACGCGTAATCGCCTATCTTCGTCACGTTTTCGAGGTTGATAGCGGAAAGCGATTCGCAGCCGCCGAACATATACGACGGGATTTCCGTCACGTTGTCGGGAAGCGTCACGCTTTGAAGCGCCGTGCAGTATGCAAACGCATATTCGCCGATACTCGTCACGGAAGACGGAATCGTCACGGATTTAAGTTTTTTGTTGTACACGAACGCGCCTTCGCCGATGGATTTAAGCGTATTCGGAAGCACAATCGTTTCGAAGCACGGTGCGGAAGCAAACTGGCTGTAACGTCCGAACGCGCCTTGACCGATAGTTTCGACAATCGGGATAAGAACTTCGCCGAGACCCGAACAATCCGCAAAAGCGTATTTGCCGATATTTTTGACGTTCGCAAGGTTTACGGACATCAGTTTCGTACAACCGTAGAACGCTTCGTCGCCGATAGTATCGATCGTTTTGCTCAAATCGATTGTGACAAGGTTGGTGTCGTTTGCAAAGCAACCGTTGCCGATTTCAACGCCGCCGTCGGCAGGCATATTCACCGTTCTGAGTTTCTTACAGTTTTGGAACACGCCCTTTCCGAGCGTAGTGTTTGCGCCTATCGTAACGCTTTCGAGAGAACTGTTGTAGAACGCGCCCTCGTCGCAGACTGCGTTTGCTCCGACCGATGCGGTTTGAAGCGCGGTGTTTGCAAACGCGTATTCGCCGATATGCGCCACTTTATCGAGGTTTTCCACTTCAACAAGGCTCGTGCAGACAGTAAACGCTCTCTTTCCGATATTCACGCCCGCTTGCGTAGGCAAAGTCACCTTTTTGAGTTTTTCGCAACTTGCAAAGGCAAACGCGCCGATTTGCAAATCTTTGTTGGTTATAGTGAGCGACGTTACGTTCACGCCCGCAAACGCGCTGTCGGCAATGGTCGTGTACTTTTCGTCAATCGTCAAATCGCCGTAGTCGACGCCTGCCGCCGCCAAAACTATTGTTTTGCCGTCTTTCGAGGTGAGATAGCGACCGCTCGACGAGTAGTTCGGATTGCTCGAAGGCATTACGAATGTATCGAGGACGGTATCCTTGAACACGAAGCCCTCAATCTTTTTAATTCTCGTATTTGCGCCGAAAACGAGCGTTTTGAGTCCGCCGCACTTGTAAAACGCATACGAATCGATTTGCACGTCGCAATTCGGAAGCGCAAACGTTTCAAGTCCCGTCGAATTGTAGAACGCTTGCTCGCCGATCGTGCCGAGAGTGCCTTCGATGGTGAAGTTGACAAGGGACGGGCAATCGCTGAACGCGCCCTTTTCGATTGCGTTAAGATTGTTGTGAAGCGTCACCGAAACGAGGTCCGAGCATCTTGCGAAGCAATATTCGGGGATAGTGGTGCGTTCGCTATAAATATCGACGCTTCTGAGTCCCGATTTTGCAAACATCGCATAGGACAACTTGGTGTTTTTCACAAGCGTCACGCTCGTGAGTGCCGTGCAGCCCTTAAACGCTTCTTTGCCCGTATTTCTCAACGACGTGAGGTCCGCGCTCGTGAGCGATACGCAACCGTCGAATGCGTTTGCGCCGATACTCAACACGTTTTTGAGATTGAGAGTTGCAAGCGCTTTGCAATTTGCAAATGCGTTCGCGCCTATCGTTTCGACTTTGCTTGCGGACAAATCGTTGTTTTCGACGACCGTTCCGTCCTCTTTGACGACTTTCACGGTTTCGAGTTTTCTATCGTTGTAGAAAGCGTATTCTCTTATGTACTTCACAGAATCGGGGATAGTCACTTCCCTAAGTCCGGTGCAGTTGTAGAATGCGTATTTCTTGATTTCCTCGACGCCTTTCGGGATAACGACCGACGTCACCGATGTGTTGGATGCGGGGATTTTGTTTGCGTCGTAGTCATCCTCGTCGATTTCGATCGAGTTGTCGGTTTCGTACAGACAGAACGCAAACGCGCCGATGTACAAAATGCCCTCGTCGTCGGGGATAACGACATTGCCGCCGAGCCCCTTATACGCTATAAGTTCGCGGTTTTCGATGACGAATTCGCTCTTGACGTTTATCGTGACCGCCGCTTGAATATACGAGTTTTTGGCTTTGATGACGATGATTGCACTGCCCTTTTTGAGTGCCGTCACCTCGCCTTTTTCGTTGACTTGCGCAACTTTTGTGTTGTTCGAGGAATACTCGAACTCGTAGTTGTCCTTCACGTACCACGGGTCAACGTCGTAGTTGAGTTGAATCTTCTCGCCGGGGTACATACCGATGTTCGGTGCGGAAGCAACCGCCCTTCTGTCGCCCGTTTTGCCTATTTCGCTCGTTTGCGCCGCGCGAGAATATGCAAACAACGTGTCGTAGTACGAAAATCTCAAATCTTTGAGGGTTGCTTCTTTATAGTCGTCCTCAACCGCTTGCGTGGTTGCGTAAGAGGCAGTTGCCGCAAACGCTTCGCAATCGTTTTGGGATTGTGCGTCCGCCGACTCTCTCTTTTTGACGTTGATTATGACGACGGCTTGATTCAGATTCATCTGCTCTCTCACCGTAACGGTTGCCTTGCCTTCCGCGATGCACTTGACAAGACCGTCTTTCACTTCGATAACGTTCTCGTTCGAGGAAGTCCACGACAAGTATTTGAGATAATCCTTATCTACGTCCACCGTGCCGTCGCTCGTTGCAAGGTATTGCGTGAGGTCGATGACTTCGTCCTCGTATGCGGACAAGATTATCAAATCCGTGCCGTCGGGCGTACCGTCTTTGGTGAACTTAAAGTCGCCTTTCGTGCCGGGAAGTTGGCAGATGAAGATGTTCGAGTTGAGCGCGTAGTCGTCGATAGAGAACGCGAGCGCACTCGTAATCAAAGCGTCCGTACCGATGTCCTTGAGGTAGTCGGTGATTTCGAATCTTACGAGGTTATCCTTGCCTTTTTCGCTGTACACGGGAATCGGGTTTTGCGTGAGGAAGGTGTAACTGCTGCTCGACGTAAACAGAATCGGCGTTATGGATTGAACGTACTGATTGTCGTAGACGACCATATTGACGTAGAATCTGTCCTTTTTGAGCGTTTTGTCGTACTGTTTCTCGTACGTAACGCTCTTGATGACGGGCGCTTCGTCGTCTGCCACGAAGTCGAAACCGAAACTGTTTCTGACGTTCTTTGCCGCGCCGCCGTCGCCGTAGTCGAGAGTGCCTTTCATTTCAAAGGTATACTCGGCGTTGTTGACGAGTCCGTTTGCGAGCGACTTGAATTTGAGTTGCTCGTAATACGGCATCGGGCTTCCGCCGTAAGAATACGCTTTTGTCGCGTTGTAGTCGATATGCTCCCAAATCACTTCGCCCGTAGCCTTATCCGTAATGGTGAAACGCATTTCTTTCGCGCCTCTCAAAAGGCCGGCGTATACGACGGAAATGCCGTCGATTGTGCCGAGAATGTTGGACACCGCGATATGTTCTTCGGAAGCGGGAATCTCGTCGTATTTTGTCGTATCGACGTCGTAGAGATACGTTCCGAGCGGAATGATGTAGTTGTAGAAGTACGAACCGTAAGGCGTGGTAGCATAATAATCCGCCTTGATTTTGTCCTCGTCGTCGATGGACATATCGTGCGCTTCGGATTCCACTTCGTAATAGGTTTTGTCAAACATCGGGGCTTCCGTCCAGTCGCCGTAGAAAGCGAGGAACGGCACGTTGAGGTCGACGTTCTTCTTGTCTTCGGTTTCTTCGCCCGTTTGTTTGAGTTTCACGAAGCCTTCGACGTACATACCGTACGGGAAAAGGCTGTCGATGACGTTCTTTTCAGAGTCGGTAAGCGTGTAGGTAACTTTGATTTTCACCGTCGCGCCGGGTTGCACGGTGAGTGCCTGACCGTCGATAGTACCGTTGCCGCCGGTCACTTCGTAGTTCTTTACGCCTTCGAGAATTTGCGGCGTTTCGGCAACGTGCTTGGCATCGGACGTGGACACGCTTTCGGTCATGCCCACAAGCGACAAATCGTAAGTCAAAACGTCCTTGCCGATATTGACGACATTGAAGTTCATAACGTAAACGCCCGTTTTTTGCGGATCGTCGAACAGTTCGATCTTGGTGCGGTCTTTTCCGTCAACGGAAAGATACGCTCTTGTCGTCACGAGGTTTTTGAGACTTGCAAGACCTGCGCCCTGCTTACGCGGCGAATAAGGATTGCCGCGTTCGTTGAGTGCTATCGTTGCCGTAGACATCAACATTTGGTTGGTGAGAACGGAAATTTCCTTCCAACTCTTTTCGGGATATTTGTCTTTGAGGAATTGTCTTATAAGCACGACGATACCGCAAAGGTTCGGGGTTGCCATAGACGTTCCGCTGAGTTCGTCATAGCCGCCGCCCGGTACGGAAGACTTGATGTTTCCGCCGTGAGCGGTGATTTCGGGTTTAAGTTCGAGAGACGGCGTAGGTCCCCAACTCGAAAAGTCGGACATAAACGGACCCGCTTGGTTGTCGTAGGAAATTTTGAGAGTTCCCGACTTCTTTGCCGCAAGTATCGTGCCGTCGTCTTTGGATATTGAAATCGTGGGGATATGGTCGCTCTTGCCCATCGACATAGAGATGTCGCCGTCGATGTTGTTGTAGATAATGCACGCAACCGCGCCCGCGTTCTTTGCGTAACGCGCTTTTTCTTCAAAGGTGTTGTCACCGCGTCTTACGAGAGCGATTTTGCCCTTGACGTCGAGTCCCGAATAACTCGTCTTGCCGCCCGTACCGGGGACGGTGACGTATTCGTACTCTTTGCTCACGCCTTCGGTCACGCCGAGTTCCTTGAAGAAATCGTTTTCCTGACCCGTGATAGAGTTGGATTCCTTGAAGAAAACGACGCTTTCGCCGTTGCCGACCATATATTTGCTCTTAGTACCGCTGATGGAAGCGACCGAGAGACAGGGCGCGTACGTCGAAGGAGAGCCGACCGTACCCGAATCGGGGTTGGTGACCATATTCGTGTTGCCTTGTTCGCCGCCGAAGCCCGTGCTGTAACTGTTGCTTGCCGCGGTGAGAACGCTGATACCGCTCTCGTTGAGTCTGTCGTAAATTCTGTTGACGTTTTCCTCGTCCACCTCGCGCGAGAATCCGCAGGACGAGCCGAGCGACATGTTTATGCAGTCGACGTTAAGCAAAACCGCGTCTTCGAGAGCAAGCAAGATGTCTTCCGTCTTGCCGCCCGTGCTCAAATCGGGAAAAACCTTCATAAGCACGAGTTGCGTATCCACCGCAACGCCCGTTATAACGCTGTCTTTGCCGCCGATGATACCCGCAACGTGCGTGCCGTGTTCGGAATCGTAGGGGTCAACGTTCGTGTCCTTGTCCGCATAGTCGTACGCAAACGGAATTTTGCTCGACACATACACCTTGTCGATGTCGATGTCGGACGTATATTTTGCCGCGTTGGTATCGCCAAGCAAATTTTCGATGTCTTCTTTCGTATAGGAAATCTCGTCCGCTTTCAATTCCATATCGAAAACGGTATGGTCGCAATCGAAGCCGCTGTCCAGAATAGCAACCGAGGTTCTCTTGCCCGTGTAAGGTACGCTCGACGAATCGAAGATACCCGTCGGATAGATGTCCACGAGGTTGGTTATGGATTTTGCGTCCGAATCCGAAGACGCGGATTGCGGATGATTGTAAGTGTCGCTTATGATGACCGTCTTTACGCCGTCGAAGTTTTCGAGCAATCTCAGATTGCCGTACTCGATAGTTGCGGCAAATCCGTTGAGAATGGTGTCGTAAGTGCATTTGACGTCTTCGAGCAAACCGTTTTTGCTCATTCTGTCAATGGCAAAATTGCGTTTCGCTTGCAAATACGCCTTTCTTGCGTTTCCGACGTCGCTCGACGCATATTCGGCAACGCTGCGATACTGACCCGAATAATTGTCGATATAATCGTCAATCAACGCGTCGTCGTCAAGCATAACCATAACGACGATTTTATCCGAGTCGAGGTATCCTTTGTTTTGTTTGAGGTAGTCGGCTTTGATTTGCGACGCAACTTGGTCTTGCGTAAGGTGCAAGCCCGTGTTGAAAATACGCAGATTTTGGAAAACTGCGCCGTCCGCACCGTCCGCCCCGTCGTATGCGCTTTGATTGCCGCAAGCCGCCAGTGTGAACACCGACACCGATATGAGCGCAATCATAAGGCAAATGCTGATGATTTTTCTTTTCATTATATATACCTATAAAATTTATTTTCTATTTAATATTATAGTTTTCAATATTGTAGTTTCGATTTTTGCTTCCGATTTTACGGCTATTTGAGCCACAAGTAAGCAATCACGCCGACAAGAGCGAAGCAGCCGAGCACGATAAGCACAATCGGCAGATACACTGCGTAACCCGCCCTGATTGCCGCGTGCCTTTCCTTTCTATCGAGGCTTGCCTGCTCTTTGTCTTTTCCCTTCTCTTTTTCGAGACGGTCGTTGGTGATTTTGTCGGGAATCAATGCGTTCTGACGTCTCACGCCGTCCATATTGTACAGTGTGCGACCGTCGTCTACGTATATGACCTTGACTTTTTTCTTCTTACTTTTCATTTTCGGAATCGTTTGCGTTTTGCTCGTTTTCGTCCTCGAGAACGTGCGTTATTTCTTGATTCTGCACCGAATCGAAACCGACGTATTCGTCCTCGTTTTCCTTGATTTCCGCGTCTTTTTCGACTTTGGAATCTTCTTTTGCGGATTTATTTTTCAGTTGTGCAAACTTATCTTTTATCGCCTTGAGAACGTCGTACTCGTCCTTGATTTCGGCCTCGCGTTCTTCCATTTCCTTGACGTGTCTGTATGCCTCGTCGAGTTCGTCCTGTCTTGAAAGAATGTCCTCGTCGTAGAGGTGGCACGCAACGAAGTGTCCGGGCGTAACCTCGTGGTATTTCGGCTCGATGATTTTGCACGCGCTCATACATTGCGAGCAGCGAGTGTGGAACTTGCACCCTCTCGGCGGATTTGCGGGCGAAGGAATATCGCCTTCGAGAATGATTCTCTCGTTCTTGACATCGGGGTCTGGAACGGGAACTGCCGAGAACAACGCTTTCGTATATGGGTGAAGCGGATTGTTAAACAACTCGTCCGTTTCGCCTTTTTCCATCATATTGCCGAGGTACATAACCATAATTTCGTCGGTTATGTACTTGACGACGGACAAATCGTGCGAGATGAACACATAAGTGAGATTCATCGTCTTTTGCAAATCTTTGAGCAAGTTGATTATCTGCGCTTGCACCGACACGTCGAGCGCGCTGACGGGCTCGTCGCAAATTACGAGGTCGGGTTTTACGGCGAGTGCTCTCGCGATACAGATGCGCTGTCTTTGTCCACCCGAAAACTCGTGCGGATAGCGGTCGTAATACTGCTCTTGCAAGCCGCACTTTCTCATTATGTCGCGAACGTACGAGGAAACTTGATCCTTCGGCACGATTTTATGCACTCTGACCGCCTCTGCGATTATGCTTCCGATAGTCATTCTCGGCGGCAAACTCGAATATGGGTCTTGGAAAATCAACTGCATAGAAGTTCTGTACTTGCGCATATCCTTCTTCGACAGATTCGTGATGTCCGTGCCGTTGTAGATGACCTTTCCGCCGTCGATGTCGTAGAGTTTGAGTATGGTTCTGCCCATCGTGGTTTTGCCGCAACCCGACTCGCCCACTATACCTATCGTCGTGCCTCGTTTGAGTTTGAAACTGACGTGGTCCACCGCTTTGAGCGTGGATATGGGCTTTCCGAGCAGAGTTCTCGAAAGCACAAAGTGCTTTTGCAAGTCCTGAACTTCGAGGATTATATCGTCCTTTTTCTCGTTTTGCGCTTTGTCGGAAACGGTTTCGACGTTTACGTTTTCGGTCGCCATAACGTCTTTTTCGTTATTCATTTTCGCCGTCCCCCTTTTTGTAGAGATAGCACGACACGTAGTGCGTGTCGCTCACTTTGATTTCCGGCGGATATTCGCCGTCGCACGCTTCGATGCATTTTGAACATCTGTTCTTAAAATAGCAGGCGTTCGGGAGGTTTATCGGGCTCGGAACTTGTCCCGGTATCGAATAAAGCGGTTGGTCGGAAGGCGAGGTGATGAGCGGTTTGCTCTTTTGCAAGCCTATCGTGTAGGGGTGAAGCGGGTTATGGAAGATTTCCGCCGCCGTACCTTTTTCGATGACTCTGCCCGCATACATAACCACCACTTCGTCCGCCATTTCCGCGATAACGCCCAAGTCGTGCGTGATGAGCATAATCGAGCAACCTTCCCTTCTTTGCAAATCTTTGAGCAATTCGAGGATTTGCGCCTGAATGGTGACGTCGAGCGCGGTCGTAGGCTCGTCCGCAATGATAAGTTTGGGGTCGCCCACGAGAGCCATAGCAATCATAACTCTTTGGCGCATACCGCCCGACAACTCGTGCGGATAAGAGGCGTACACTCTTTCGGGCATTGCAATGCCGACCTTTTGGAGCATTTCGATACTGACCGCTTTCGCCTCTTGCTTGCTCACCGACGGATTGTGCGTGAAGGACACTTCGTCGAGTTGGAATCCGATGGTAAACACGGGATTCAAAGACGTCATCGGCTCTTGGAAAATCATAGTTATGTCTTTTCCGCGCACCTTATACATCTCTTTGGTGGGCATTTTCGCAATATCGTAGGCGATTTTTCTGCCTTGTTCGTCATAGCCGAGGTCGTCGGAATTGAATCTGATTTGTCCGTCCACGACCTGCCCTTGCGGCGCTTGAACGAGTTGCATAATGGAAAGGGACGTTACGCTCTTTCCGCAGCCCGATTCGCCCACAACGCCGACGATTTTGTTTTTCGGAATCTCGAATGATACGCCGTTGACCGACATAACCGTGCCCGTATCCGTGAAGAAACAGGTTTTGAGATTCTCGATTTCTATGAGGTTGTTTTCGTCGCGCATAACGGTCGTAAACTCGCTTTTTTCGCGTTTTTTACGCTTTTGCGCCTCGTAAAACCTCATTTGTTTTATGTTGTATCTGATTATTTTTCTGCTGTCGCGAATTGACAGATAATTTGAAGATTTCTTTTTGATTTCTTTTTCCATAATTCACCTGTCACTTCTTTGCTTTGGGGTCCATAGCGTCGCGCAGACCGTCGCCGACGAAGTTGAATCCCAAAACCGCGATAACGATCATAATGCCGGCGGGCAACCACATATTGAGGTGGTAACTCAAAACCTGCGGATCGTTCGAGGTTGCTATCATAGTACCCCAAGCAGCCTTCGGAAGTTGTACGCCCAAGCCCAAGAAACTGAGCGTCGACTCGTACAAAATGACGCTGCCCAAGCCGAGAGTCATCGAAACGATGAGTTGCGGCATTACGTTCGGTATAAGGTGCAAGAAAATCTTGCGCCACGTCGGCAAGCCCATAACTTCGGTTGCGGTTATGTACTCTTGCTCGCGCAAAGACAGAATCTGTCCTCTGACGAGTCGAGCCACGCCGCTCCAACTGAATATCGTGATGATTGCCATCAAGAGATAGATTCTCGTATCCGCGTCCACTTGCCACGAGTCGATCATCGCCGAAGCGATAAGCAAAATCGGAAGCGTAGGCACGCAAGTGAAAATATCCACTATACGCATAATCACCTGATCCACCCAGCCGCCGAAGTAGCCTGCAAGACCGCCGAGGATTATGCCGATCAAGGTTTCCAGAATTACGACTATGAAGCCTATCGTGAGCGAGATACGTCCGCCGTACATAATACGCACGAACACGTCCATCCCCTTGTCGTCCGTGCCGAGAAGGTGATCCTTGCTCGGATCTGCGTAGGAATTGATGTTGGAAGTGTGTTGAAGCACCTCTTTAACGACCACCGTCTGACCGTCCTCGTCGATATACTCGTACGAGTTTCTGACGATTACGATAACTTCCGTTCTGTCAACGGTTTCTTCGCCCCACTTGTCGTAGATGACGGGTCCGAGGAATGAGAACAGCACGAGGAACACTATCATAACGAGTCCGACGATTGAGAGTTTCGAGCGGAAGAAACGTCTTCCCACCATTCTCAAAGGACTCATTTCTTTGTAAACGTACTCGACTTTTTCGTCATTGCCGTTTTCGGATTGTTCCGTTTGCTCTGCGTTTTCGGATTGTTCGGATTGCGCCTCTTGCGTAATCTCTGTGGAATTTTGCTCTTGCACGTTTTCGACGTTTGCGTTTTCTTGCTCGTCGCAAGCCTCGTTCGTCAAAACGTTTTCGATGTTTATGTTGTTAAGTTCGTCTTTTTGCATAATTCACCTACTTACTGATTTTGACGCGCGGGTCAACGATAGAGTACATAATGTCCGAGAGCAACGTGCCTATGACGGTCAAAATTGCAAGGAACATATTGTAACCCATAACGAAAGGAATATCGCCGTCTTTCAAAGCCTGATAAGCCAAACGACCGATACCGTCTATGCCGAAAACTTGTTCCGTTATCATCATACCGCCGAACAAAGACGGCAAAATTCCGGCAAGCAAAGTCGCAAGCGGAATGAGCGTATTTCTGAAAGCGTGCTTGTAGATGACCGTTTTTTCGGACAAACCTTTTGCTCTTGCCGTTCTGATATAGTCGGCGTTGAGCACTTCGAGGGTGTTCGTTCTGGTGTAGCGCATAAGTCCGCCGATTGAGAGGAAAACGCTGACGAAAATGGGCAGAACCATATGGTGCAACATATCGCCGAGTTTTGCCATCTGACCTGCGAAGTTGTTTGCGTAGTCCATACTCGCATAGATAAGACCGTTTGCGGGGAACCACCCCAAATCGACCGAGAAAATCTTGATTGCGATTGCGGCAAAGAAGTACGTCGGAAGGGAAATACCCACCATAGTGAGAACGGTGGTTATGTAATCTCTTGCCGAATACTGATGCGTCGCGCTCGTGATTCCCAAAGGAATCGCAATCAAAAATTGCAAAATCGTTGCGATAAACGCAATCGCAAACGAAATCCACATATTTTCGGTTATGACTTGTCCGACGGGTTTTTCGTACTTAAAGGATATGCCAAGGTCGCCCTTGCACATATTCCCCAGCCATTTGAAGTAGCCGCCCATAATACCCTTGAACGAGTTGTCGCCGATTCCGTACAATTCCTTGAATCTTGCGATGTCTTCGGGTTTTATCGAACCGCTTTGAAGTTGTTGAGAATATTTTATATCCACGTAATCGTTAGGCATAAGTCGGACCATCGTGTATATGATGATTGACACGCCTATCAGGATAAGTATGGAAATCAATATTCTTTTGACGATATACTTAAACATTCTTTTTACGTGCGCAATCTTGAGGCGATTTTTGCCTCAAGATTGCACGTTCCTTCATAGTATTTGCTTTTGCGCGGATTGCGTTATCTTTTGTTATCTTTCCGTAACGAGAGAGAGATTCCAGTTTTCGCTCGTCAATCCCTTGAACGAGGACAACTCGCTTTCGGGCGTGAACGTTCTCTCGTCGATTTTGTTTACGTTGTACGCAAACAAGTCGTCTCTTTGATAAGTGGGCAGTTCGACTGCGAGTTCCATAACGAGGTCGAGTGCTTGACTATAGTATCTTGCACGTCTCTTTTGATCGTTGGTCTTTCTTGCCTTTTCAATCAAGTCGGACAACTCGTTGATTATGCCCTGTTCGGTCGCATAAGTCTTTCCTGCCGTGTCGTTGAGGATTTGTTTGTAACCCCAGTTAAGCACGGAAGTCGCGGTGGACTCTTTGTGATAGACCTGATACATATCCGGGTCGAGAGTCGAACCCCACGCAGCCGCCCAAACGGTAAGTTCGCCGGTGGACAACTTCTTAAGAGCGTTCGCGTCCGTGGTCACTGTGATTTGGAATCCGCATTGATTGAGGATTTCTCTTGCGTGGAGCATTGCGTTGAACGCGGGGTGATCGGTTTCTTCGCCTGCGATTGTGAACGTATATTTGAGTTGGTTGCTACCCTTTTGGTAGATACCCTCGCCGTTTACGGTGTAGCCTGCGCTCTCAACCAAAGAGGTGAGAAACTCGATTTGTTGTTCTTCACTCATCTTTTGACCGGATTTCAAGCCCTTTGCTTCCACGAATTTCTTGTAGTCGGGATTGACTGCATTGAGGTCTTCGGGGATTGCGCCGCCGACGTACGGATAATACGGGGTCGGTGCTTTCGTGCCCGGAGTGTTGCCGGGATATGCCCAACTCGACTTCGACATAGAACGGTAAATCGGCGAAGCGGTCGTCTTGTAGTAGTCGACGCACTCTTGCGTGTTGATTGCGTGCATAATGGCTTGTCTGACCTTTATGGACGGCACTTTGCCCGCGTTGATGCCGATATAGCCGTAACCGAGCGTACGAACGGATTTGCTCTTGAAACCTTGATGGTTGTTGATTTCTTCGATTGTTTCGGGTTTTGCGTTAGGTTCTGCGAAGTCGATTTCACCGTTATAAAGAGTGTTGGTGATTTGGTTTGCAGAAACCACTTGATAACGCACTTTCTTGATTTTTGCGGGACCCATACAGAAGTAGGGGTTTCTCTCAAAGTAGATGACGCCCTTGTCGCAGAACTCGCCCGAAGCGATGTTGTCGATACCGCCGCTGGACTTTGATGCCGCATATGCGCCTGCGCCGACGGGAACGCCCACTTTGTCGTCGCCCTTGATGACTTGGTTCATAAAGGATTGCGACATAAATTCAACGCCGAAGTTTTCTTCGAAGTCGAAAGAATCGATATAGTTTTTGCCGTTCCAGTTCGTCGTGGAATAGTAATACATAGGCGCAACGCCGATTGCGAAGTTCCAGATTGCCTTGGGGTCTACGCCGTTGATGGTGATTGCAAGCACTTCGTTGCAGTCACTCTTGACGTTTCCGTTCTCGTCATACTCGACGGGCTTGTAAGTCTTGCCGTTGACGGTGACGGATTCGGTGCGGTTTGCAAATCTGATACCCGAAATGTTCTTGACCGCTTTGCCGCCGAGGTTTTGAGCAAATTCTTCCATCGCTTCTTTCTCAAGGAACTCGGAAAGGTTGGACGCTGTTGCCCAGTAAGTCACGATTTCGTTTACGTCTTTGGGCATTTTGGTGTTAAACACGATGTCGATTGCTTGTTGTTTCGCTCTTTCTTTGGCTTGCTGAGCGGTTTCGTTGCCCGTGGGGTCGGACCATTTTTTGATGTCTGCCAAATCGTTGGTGAAAGTCGCGCTCAATTTGCCGTCTTTTTTGTTCCACGAAATGATACCTTCGTTGTAAAGGAACGCCTCTTGGTCGGTGGTGAGCAAGTCTTTGTAAAGTTTGCCCGCCTCGTCCTTAAAGGTTATGTCCTTGTAGGTGTCTACGGCATTTGAATAGTCGGAAGCGAGTTCTTCCTCAAACAATTCCATCGCTTTCTTGAAGTCTACGACGACGTACTTGCTTTCGGGATTGTTATTGACGTATTTCGTGAGGCTTTCGGTCATAAGGTCGATGTCGTCCGCAACTTCCTCGTTTTCGTCGATAACGGTTTCAACCGCCGATTTGAGAGCGCTGATTCTGCCGTTTGCGATAATCTTGAATTGATTGTTGAACGATTCTTGCTCTTTCTCGTTTTGAGTTTGAGTGCGGTACGCTTTAAGACCTACGATGTCCGTCGAATAAATCGTGCTCGAACCGGTGTATGCGGGGTCGAGGTAGACGTAGTAGTTGAAAAGCACGTCCTTTATCGTAAGATACGAACCGTTCGAGAAACGAATGTTGTTTTTGAGCACGAAATAGTAAGTGTTCGTGCCGTTTTCGTTTCCGCCGCTGGGTTGTTGCAAGTCAAGCGTGATGACCGCTTCGCTCTCGCCGTACGCAACGTTGCCCTTTGCGTCGTTGGTGAGCATTGAAAGTTGCGTCATACCCACAACGCTGTTGTCGGGACCTGTCGTGGAAAAGAACGGGCTGAACACGTTGTCAACTGCCTGCGTAGAGAACACGAGAGGGTCGTTTTCGTTGTCGTATGCTTTCTCTTTGTCCTTATCGTTGCACGCCGCGAGCATTGAAACGCAAAGGGCGAGCATAAGGACGATCAACACGACTTTCGTAACCGAATTGATTTTTGCTGATCTCATTTCTATCTCCTTCATTCGATGAAATTTATTTTTTCTTTTATTTTGCTTCCGTCATAGTGACGTCAAAGTCAACTATGGTTGTGTTTTCAGCCGTTCTGTAACCTTGCTCGAACGCTTTGAAATCGCTTGCGAAATCGAAGTCTTTGTTGTTTACCGGTCCGCTTACTATCTTGTAGGACACTTCGATTGAAACGTTTTCTATCTTCGAGTCCGTCGCGCTCATACAAAGCGGTGCGAAATAAATCTTCTTTATCTTCGACGTGCCGCCGTCAACCGTGAACGTTGCGCCGCTGAACTTGACGTTGCGAAGCGTTGCGCCCGAAAGGCTTTCAAACAAACTTGCGTGAACCGCCGTATCGCCCGAATTGTCGTCGAAGTTGAATTTGAGGTCGTTGTTTCCCGCGTTGTATGCAATCGTGAAGTTGGAAATCGTATGACCGTTGCCCTCGAACACACCGCCGTAGTTTTCAAAGGAAAGCGTCGCGCCCTTCATATCGACGTCGGCGAGCAAATAGATGTCGTTGCTTCTTGCCGCAATCAATTCGCTTGCCGTGCGCACGAGAGTGTATTCGCCCTTGACGTACTTGACGTAAACGTTTATCGCCGTGTCTTCTTCACCGCCGGGGTGCTTATATCCCTTGACGGGTTGAGCGCACTCTGCGTCGAGATAATAGCCGTCGTCCATATATCCGGTGTCTTCGTCCGCAAAAGCGAGAGCGGTGTATCCGCTGCGCTTCGCCGCATAGTTTTCGTAATCGTCGAACTCGTCTCCCTCGGACACGTCGTAAGAACCGACGATTTGCGTCTGACCTTGCTCGTCGACGTAGCAAACGTTATACAAATACGTCACATTTCTCTTCCAACCTGCATAAAGCGTAACGCCGTCCGTTCCCACCTTGTCGGTTGCAAAGTCCCACATATCCGAGTAAGTCGCCTTTCCGTCGACTTCCGTTCTCGTTTTGAACCAACCGACAAAAGTGTAGCCGTCTTTTTTGAATTCCTTGCGAGAAAGCGCGAGCGGCTCGCGAATGAGGTTCGTCGTGCCGTCCTTGAAGTCGTAGTACTGATAGAAAGGCAGAGTGCAGTTTTGGTATACGCCGCCTTCCGGCTCGAAGGTGATTTTCGTCAAGCCGTCGTAATTCGTCGAATTATTGCAAGCAACGAGCAAGCACGCAATCGACAAAATCATTAACGCTGTGACCAACAATTTTTTCTTCATATATCCTCTTTGTTTTTCGCTCGTATTGCCGCCGAGCGAAACTACTGTCTTTATGCCACGCATACGCATATATAGCGCACGCGCATATTTTTGATACTTAATGATTCTAAAACTACTTTTGTATAAAGTCAAATAATATTGTTACAAAATATAAATTTAATTATTCTTTTTGTATTTTTATGCAGAAAACGACAAAATTGTATATGCAATTTTGCAAATTTATGAATAAAAGTTCTTCCCTTTCCACACAGCCGCGTCACTTGTTCAAAAGTGACGTTTTGCGGTGTATTTTCACGAAACGGTATTTTATCATACGATTTTGCATTTATAAACATTATATTTTGCAAATGTCGGTGTTTGAGGCACATATCGGTTACAGATTCGAATATAAAGGCTCGCACCGCCGTATACGGCGTTTTCGAAAACCGTATTTTTGCATAATCAGCAATTTTTCGCCAATAAATATACATTTTACAAATTTTGGTTTTTAGAAAAAACACATCGAAATTTGTGCTTGTTTATGCGACAAATCGCGCCGTTTTGCCGATTTTCCATGCGCAAGTCAAAAAAAGAAAGCACCCCGCAGGGTGCTTGAATTATTGCTCGTTTTGCCTCAGATAAAGAGCAACGACAGCGCGATGAGGAACTGTGCAAGATAGTACGTCGTGTGATTTACGATTATCATAAGACGGGATTCGGGATTGAGTGCGCCCTTGCGTTCATAGTCCGCGGGCTTTGAGAAATAGGTCATCGAAAGCACCATATCCGACGCCACGAACAGCACCGAACCTGCAACGAGTATGCCTGCCGAAGCAGAGCCTTGCGCGGGCTTGACGTACAGCGCGCTGAGCACCACGAACCAGCAAAGCAAAAACGCATACGCTATGCTCGGGATAAGGAATTTGCCGAACTGCATTTTCATAACGTATATGCACACTAGGAACATCACCGCAACTATTGCCGCCGAGCCGAGAGCCGACCAAAGCAGATTCATTTCGTAACCGTTAAAGCGAATCGCCATAGATGTTATGTACAAAACGTGACCTATGCCGAACGCCAACATACCGAAGTACATCATCGTGTCGCGGTCCTTTTCAACGCCCTCGTATTTGCCTTCGAGTCCTTTGAAATAGATTTTGAAATCGAGGGTTATGTCCCCCACCATTCCGAGCACCAATCCCATAATCACGAGCGCGCTCGGAAGAAGTTTCGCGTCGGAGTTGCCAATGACGCCGTTTTCGACTACGGCGGCAAGACCCGTCGCGATAAAGAACAGCGAAGTCGCGGTTTTAAGCACGATTGCCAGAGCGGACGATTTTTTGTCTCTCGCAATCAAAAACAGAATCAGCATAATTATGCCGCAAACAAGCAGAAAATACGGTAACATACTTTCCCCCTTTTCATACTTTTGATAAGTTTATTTTACACCCATAATTTGAAATATTCAACACTCGATATTTTGCAAAAGTTTGCAAAACGCCCGTTTTTTTACTGCGCAATCCCTCGCTTGCCGATCTCGTTTGCGATTACGGATTATTATTTTGTCGATTATAATTTGCAAATACTGCGATTTGGTATTATCATATAAAAAAACGAAATAAGGACGAATTTATGGACGTCATCAACTTTTTGGACAAATCGTACACGGCATACCACGCCGTAAAGCACAGCGAATATATCCTTGAAAAACACGGTTTTTCAGAACTTAACCTTGCGGACAAATGGAATCTCGAAGTAGGCGGCAAGTACTACGTCGTCAAAAACGGCACTTCGGTAATCGCGTTTGTCGTCGGCGAAAATTTTGCTTTCAACATTGCGGCAAGCCACACCGACTCGCCTTGTCTGCACGTCAAGGGAAGAGATTTGCTTCCCTCGCCCGAAGGCGCAAGGCTCAACGTCGAAGCGTACGGCGGACTTATCCTCTATTCTATGCTCGACGCACCCTTGAAAGTGGCAGGCAGAATCATCGAAAAACACGGCGATATGCTCACGAGCAAAATCGTCGAGAGCGACTACAACGTCATTATTCCTTCGCTTGCGATACACCACAATCCCAACGTCAACTCGGCGTTTTCGGTGAGCGTGCAAAAGGATATGCTTCCGCTCGTCGGCGACGCGGACGACTTCTATTCCACTCTTTCAAAAGAGGAAATCGTTGACGCGGACCTTTACGTCGTGCCGGCAACTTCACCTTTCAGAAGCGGCGCAAACGGCGAATATCTCTGCTCGCCGAGAATCGACAATCTCACCAGCGTATACGCAGCTCTCGCCGCGCTCGTAACCGCAAATCCGCAAAACGTCGCAATTTGCGCTTGCTTCGACAACGAGGAAATCGGAAGCCGAACCAAGCAAGGCGCAAACTCTTCGCTTATGCAAACCGTGCTTGAAAAAATCACGAGCGGGCTCGGCAAAACCAAAGACGATTATATATCCGCTTGCGAAAAGGGCTTCATTCTTTCCGTTGACAACGCCCACGCGCTTCACCCGTCCTTCCCCGAAAAAATGGACGTCAAAGAGCGTGTGTATATGGGCAAAGGCATTGTCGTCAAACATCACGTCAACTATGCGACGGACGGCGAATCCTCTGCGATTTTCAAGACCATACTCGACAAGGCGAATGTCGAAAGACAGGACTATTACAACAATTCCGACCAACGTTGCGGAAGCACGATAGGACTTATGGCAAGCGCGAATCTCGGTATGAAAGCGTGCGACATAGGTCTTGCACAACTTGCGATGCACTCTGCCGTAGAAACCGTTTCTTATGCGGATATTGCAAAAATGCAAGCGGGCGTAAAAGCGTTTTTCGACACGAGACTCGTCGAATCGTCATCCTCGATTCTTGTCGGCTAATTTAGATTAAAATTGCACAAACGGCACTTTATTTGCAAAATATATGCGAATAAAGTGCCGTTTTTTGTATAGTAAAAAAATATAAAACTTCGGTTATACTTTGCTTGTGCGTATAAAGTCATATTGAAAAGAGATGAATTGCCAAAGAGCAAATGGCAAGAGTCAAGGAAGACGATAACGAGGTGCGGAACGTTTGTAAAGAGATAAGTCAGGCGCAGAGCAAACGCCGAAAATCGCGAAAAGCGAGCACGCGTAGCGCAGTGTTATCTCTTGCAAAACGTTGACCAAGCGCGAAGCAAGGCGCACAAGTCGAGAAAGGCGAGAACGAGGTGCGGAACGTTTGGTAAAGAGATAAGTCAGGCGCAAAGCAAACGCCGAAAATCGCAAAAAGTGAGCACGCGTAGCGCAGTGTTATCTCTTGTAAAACATTGACCAAGCGCGAAGCAAGGCGCACAAGTCGCGGAAGGCGAGAACGAGGCGCGGAACGTACAAAACGTACGTGAGCACCTCGCCCGCAGCCTGACAAAGAAAAAGCACGGCAAATATGCCGTGCTTGTTTGTGCGTCTTGAACGCGATTGGTTAACGTTTTGAGAATTGAGGTGCTTTACGTGCCTTGTGCAAACCGTATTTCTTACGTTCTTTAGCACGCGGGTCACGAGTGAGGTAACCTTCTTTCTTGAGGATTGCTCTGTATGCTTCGCTGTCTGCAACGCAGAGCGCTCTTGCAATACCGTGACGGATTGCGCCTGCTTGACCGGTGTAACCGCCGCCGTACACGTTGACGTAAACGTCGAACTTGTCGGTCGTGCCCGTTGCAACGAGAGGTTGATTGACGATGAGTTTCATCGTGTCAAGAGGGAAATACTCGTCGAGAGTACGTTTGTTGATGACGATGCTGCCTTCGCCGCCGGGGATAAGACGAACTCTTGCGATTGCCGTCTTTCTTCTACCGGTGCCGAGATATTGGACTTTCTTGGTTTTCTTAGTAGCCATATTTCACCTCTCAATCAGTTGAGTTTCAACTCAACGGGGCATTGTGCCTGATGATCGTGCTCTGCACCGACGTAAACGCGGAGTTTTTTGAGCATTTTTGCGCCGAGAGTATTCTTGGGAAGCATACCCTTGACTGCCTTGTACACGACGAATTCGGGTTTTTCAGCCATCAATTTCTTGTACTGAATTTCCTTCAAACCGCCGATGTAACCGGTGTGATAACGATAATATTTGTCCTCGAGTTTTTTGCCTGTGAGAACGACCTTTTCGCAGTTGATGATTATAACGTGGTCGCCGCAGTCGACGTTGGGTGTATATTCGGGTTTGTTCTTACCTTTAAGGATAGAAGCAACCTGAGATGCAAGGCGGCCGAGAACCATATCGGTTGCATCGACAACGTACCACTTGCTTTCAACTTCGCCGGGCTTTGCCATATAAGACTTATTGTTTTTTGCCATTGTTGACAAATCCTTAGCCATTGTGCTAACCTCCAAAATTTGTTTTCGCAAGAGCAAGGCTTAGATCGGAGGGGCTAGTTCTTCTCGCGCCATACGTCTTTCAAAAATATGCTTGATAATAATATTAGATATAACGAAATAAGTCAAGCGTTTTTGTCAAAAAACGGATATTTTTTGCAATCGTCTTCCGTTATTCTCGTTAAGAGTGTTTTTACCGCACGTTTTCAATCCCCGTTAAGGGCGCAATCGGCGTGCGTTTTTCCCTCCCTCGTAAAGGCGTAATCAGCGTGCGTTTTCGATGCGGATTTTCATAGGTTTGCAAGGCATATTTTCAAGCGATTTCAAATCCGTTTGCTGTTCGTTCACCTCGATGTTTGCTTCGCTCACGTTTGCAAAAGACACGGTTAGACGCTCGGTTTTTACGTTTTCGGGAATGATTATCAAATCGTACCCGTTCTCGTCCTTTCTCATTGCGACGGATATTTTGCCTTGCTCGTCGAACATCGTGTAAACGTTGTTTCCGAGATAAATTTTGAGTTCTATATCCTTAAACTCGGTCGAGTTATTGTCCTGATTGAGCAACGGTATAATCGCGCCCTCTTTGACGAACACTGGGTATTTGTCGAGCGGATATTCTCTTTGATATTCCTTTCCGCCCTCGAATCTTTCGCCCGTGAAGAAGTCGAACCATACGCCGCTCGGAAGCCAAAATTTTTGCTTCGCTACGCCGTTTTTGCCCTTGTGCGTGACGGGGCAAACGTACATTTGTACGCCGAAATAGTATTGATTGCGCCACTTTTTGTCGTATGCGCGGCTATCTTGCGAATAGTAATACGTCGGGCAAACGAGCGGAACGCCCTCTGTTGCAGTCTTCACGTTTGCCGTGTACAAGTACGGCAAAAGTCTGTGGCGCAGGCGCAAAAAGTCCTCTGCTATCGTTTCTACTTGCGTGTAATTCCACGGCTCTTTGCTCATGCCTTTGTTGCTTGAATGCAGGCGGTTTATCGGCGAGAACACGCCGTATTGCAACCACCTCAAATACAGTTCGTTGTCACCCTTGCCGAAAAGGTGTCCGCCTATGTCGTGCGACCACCAAGTGTAGCCTGCGTTGGAAGCGAGCGCGGTGAAATAGGGTTGGAATTTCAAACTGTTCCAGCACACGAAAGTATCCCCCGAAAAACCGAGCGGATATCGGTGCGAGCCGAGTCCCGCGTATCTTGAAAGAATCACGCTGCCCCTCCCGTCGCGATTTATGTCGAGCGTATGATAGTGGTTGAGAAGCCAAAGCGGGTCGAGATTCTTCATTTTGGACTTTGTGCCTTGCTGCCAGTCTATCCACCAAAAATCAACGCCCATCTTTTCGTACGGATGGTGCAAAATATCGAAATACGCATTGCGGAATTTCTCGTCTGTGAGGTCAAATTCGAGCGTGCGCTTGGTTTGCGGGTCGACGCCGAGCGCGCGGCACATTTCGGGGTATTGTTCCTCGAAATAGCGAACGCCGTCGCGGGGGTGCAAGTTCATCGTGACCGCAAGATTGCGGCTTTTGAGGTTTTGCAAAAATCCTTCGGGGTCGGGGAACAATTCCTTTTCAAACGTATATCCCGTCCACCCTGCGCCTTGAAAGGATTTGTATTCGGCGTCCTTTGGCACGTTGTTGACGATGTGCCAGTCCATATCTATCGTTGCGACTGTCAAAGGTATGTTCTTTTGCTCGAATTTATCCATAAGTTCGAGATACTCTTTATCTGTGTAGGCGTGATAGCGCGACCACCAGTTGCCCAGAACGTACTTGGGCAAAAGCGGCGTAAATCCCGAAAGCGAATAAAACTCTTTGAGTCCGCCGAGATAATCCTTTCCGAACGCGAAAACGTACTTGTCTTTCGTCGCCGCGGGACGAGGCGAAACGCTGCCGTCGACATTGAGAATAACCGACGCCGAATCGTCTATTTCGCTCACGCCGTTCAAAGCGAATATGCCTTTTCTTATGTGTGCAAGGCAAAAATGGTCTTTCTTTTCACTTCTGCCTTTCCAGCCGCCGAGCAATCCGAACGTACCGTCAAGCGTCCTTGCAGTGCCGCCGAGATTGAACGCGTTCGAGGGCGTCGCGCTCTCGCCGTTTTTGAAAGTGACCGACGTCGAAAGCGTCTTCGTGTTTACGTTGAAAAAACAAGTTTCCGTCTCAATCGACACTTCATCGCCGTTTATTGCATACTTAAACTGCGGATTTGCGTAATCTCTGCAAAATGCGAATTGCGTGCGATTGTCCGTAAAACTACCCTTTTCTATACGCAACGTTCTTGGCGAAAGCACGCTTATTCGCACGTTGCCGACAATAATCGTATTCTCTTTTTTACACGGTGCGAGTTCTTGCGAAAATCTCATATTTCCTCCGTCCTGCCCTTATTTGGCACAGGATATTATTCTTCTGAAATATGATACCAAGCAAGCGGCAAAGTGTCAATACCAAAGGCGATTTATACGTCGTTTTTTGCGACGTTTTTTTTGTATTATTTTGTCTCGTTTTTATATCGTTTGCGTGTTGTTTTTACGCAGTGTTACACAGCGATTAATATGCGTTTTGCCGTCGCTTGCAATAGTCTTATACTCGGTTATATATAAACGAACCGCCTAAAAAGCACCTTGCTTAGGCGCATTGCATATACATATGATATGTGCGGAATTATTGGCTACGTCGGCTTTCAAAGTGCCGAGAAAATCGTGCTTGACGGGTTGAAAACTCTTGAATATCGAGGCTATGACAGCGCGGGTATCGCCGCGATTTCGGACGAGAAAATCAAGGTGTTCAAAGCAGTCGGGCGCGTCGAATTGCTCGAAAGAAAAGTTCCCGCCCTTTCCGCGCAAGCGGGAATCGGGCATACGAGGTGGGCAACTCACGGCAAGGTATGCGAGAAAAACGCACACCCGCATTTGTCGTTCGACGGCAAAATCGCCGTTGCGCACAACGGCGTGATAAGCAACGCCGAAGAACTCAAAGCCGAACTGTCCGAAAAAGGAATAACGTTTTCGTCGGATACGGACAGCGAAATCATCGCACATATGCTTGCGCTCGAAACTTGCGATATGTCGGCGGCAATCGAAAACGTCGGAAAACGCCTTGAAGGCGCAACGACGTTTCTTGCCATAAAAGAGGGCGAAAACGCGATTTATCTAAGACGGTGCGGCGCATCGCTTGCGGTGGGACTCGGCAAAGGCGAAAACTTCGTTGCGAGCGATACGCTCGCGCTTGGCAAATACACGCAGAATATAGTGGTTTTGAGCGACGGCGAATGTGCAAAAATCGCCGCCGATTCCACAGAGTTTTTTAAGGACGGCGAAAAGCAAATCAAAAAGCCTATCAAAGTCAAGCGCACCGCCCCGAAAGAATGTTCTTGTCATATGCGCTCGGAAATCGACGAAATACCGCGCGCGCTAATCAGAACGTACAAAAGCATCGTCAAAAACGTTGACGAAAAATTGATAGAAGACTTGAAAAACGCCGAAAAAATCGTGTTTTGCGGTTGCGGCACGGCGTATCACGCCGGATTGTACGGAAAAGACGTCTTTGAGCGACTTTTGAGTATTCCGTGCGTATGCGAAGTTGCAAGCGAGTTTTCGGGCGTAAGGTTTTTAACAAAAAACACCGTCGGGATTTTCATAACGCAAAGCGGGGAAACGGCGGACACGATTCTCGCGCTCAAACGTTGCAAAGAGTCAGGCGCAAAAACGGTTGCGCTGACAAACGTCGAGGCAAGCAGCATAACCTTCGAGGCGGACAAAACGCTGTATCTCAACGCTGACGCGGAAGTTGCCGTGGCGGCGACGAAATCCTACGTTTGCCAACTGCTCGCGCTGTACGTCATCGCAAAAACCTGCCTCGGGCAAACGCCGCCAAAAAGCAAAATATCCGCACTTGTGCAAGATGTGCGCATTGCGAGCGCGCAGTCGCTGTACGAAGAAAAAATCAAAAAAGCGAATCTGTTTTTCATCGGCAAGGGGCTCGACTTCGTGACAGCGAGAGAGGGCGCGTTGAAGTTTAAGGAAATCACCTACAAAATGACGGACGCGTATCAGTCGGGCGAACTCAAACACGGCACGATTGCCCTCATAGATTCAAAGAGCGTAGTCACCGTGATTGCGACGAATCCGCAAGACAAAGACCGCACGGCGGCAAGCGTGAGCGAATTGAAATCGAGGGGCGCGGACGTCATTGCGCTAACGTCGATAGGCGACGTCGGTGCAAGCAAGACGTTCGTTTTGCCCGATTGCAAGGACGAATTGCTGTACCCGATTTTGTCGGTCATTCCCCTTCAATCGCTTGCGCTGACAACCTCGCTTTGTATGGGACTAAACCCCGACAAACCGAGAAATCTCGCAAAGAGCGTAACCGTTATATAACAAAAGCACAGAAGCGACACAGACAAAAAAATACAATATATTTATGAAAAAAAGGCAACCGATAACGTTGCATAACATACAAAAAACGGCACTTTATTTGCCGTTTTTGTATATATAAACATCGGATATTGCGTTATAGATTCAGATTCTTATCGAGCCACTCTGCGACCTTCCCGCAATCCTCGTTAATCAAAATGTCCGCTTGCGAATCGAAATAAGTGCTTGATTTGTTTATCACCGCCGTGACGTCGCCCGTAAAATATCCCACGAGCCCCGCGGCAGGATATACGACCAAAGACGTACCGACGACTATGAGCATATCCGCTCGCCGAATGGCTCCGATTGCGCTGCGCAAAACTCGCTCGTCGAGGTTCTCGCCGTACAAGACAACTTCGGGTTTTATTATGCCGCCGCACTCGTCGCAATGCGGCACGCCATCGTGCGATACTATATAATCCAAATCGAAAAACTTGTGGCAACGCTCGCACCTGTTGCGCTCAATCGAGCCGTGCAGTTCAAACACCTTTTCACTGCCTGCCGCTTGGTGCAAGCCGTCGATGTTTTGCGTGACTATTCCCTCGATTCTGCCTTCTTTTTCAAGCCTTGCCAAAAGCAAGTGCATTGCGTTGGGCTTTGCGTTTCGGTATATCATTTTGCTCTTGTAAAAGTCGTAAAACTCTTTGGGGTGCGAAAGGAAAAAGTCGTGCGAAATTACGGTTTCGGCAGGATAGTTTCCAAACGGCGTGGAATACAATCCGTGCGCACTGCGAAAATCGGGTATGCCGCTCGGAACGGACGCACCCGCCCCCGTCAGCACGACTATGCGCCGTGACGTTTCGATTGCCGCTTTCAAATCGTTCAACGCGGCTAATGTTCTGTCGCTAAACTCGTTTGCCATATGCGTTTACCTTCCACGCCTAAATTATATCACTTGAAAAACGGCAATACAAGTGGTATAATTTCATAATTGCGAGGTGAGTTTATGTTCAACAAAGATATGTACGCGCTCGGAAGCAAACGCTCGTCGATAAGAGAGTTGTTCGAATACGGCAAACAACGCGCCGAGAAGGTCGGAAAAGAAAATGTGTTCGACTTTTCCCTCGGCAATCCCAACACGCCGTCTCCCGACTGCGTGAAAGAGGCGATTTTGTCGCTTGCAGACGAAAACCCCGTTGCGCTTCACGGCTACACATCGGCGCAAGGCGGAAAAGGCGTGAGAGAGGCGATTGCAAACAACATACGCCGCCGTTTCGGCGTTGACGTAAACAAGGATTATATCTATATGACTTGCGGTGCGGCGGCCTCACTCTGCATAACCATTCGCGCGCTCAACGAACGCAGCGACGAATTTGTTATACTCGCGCCGTACTTTCCCGAATACGAAGTTTTCATAAAAGCTGCCGGCGGAACGCCTATCGTCGTTCCATTTGACGAAAAGGACTTCACCCCGAATCTCGCCGCGCTCGAAAACGCGATAACCGAAAGAACGAAAGCAGTTATCGTCAATTCCCCCAACAATCCGAGCGGCGTTGTGTACTCTGCCGAAACCATTGCAAAAATATCCGATATTTTGAGCAAAAAAAGCGCGTTTTTCTCTCACCCGATTTTCATAAT
The DNA here is from genome assembly GCA_900547975.1 of uncultured Eubacteriales bacterium. Taxonomy (GTDB): domain Bacteria; phylum Bacillota; class Clostridia; order Christensenellales; family CAG-917; genus CAG-475. The sequence goes on from URIX01000001.1 coordinate 51,342, forward strand.
TTCGGACGAGCCGTATCGCGAACTTTCCTACGACGTCGAAGTGCCGTATATAACGAATTTTTACCACGACACAATCGTGTGTTACAGTTATTCAAAAAGTTTGTCGCTTCCCGGCGAGCGCATAGGTTATATCGCGGTAAATCCGAAAGCGAACGGCGCAAAAGACTTGTATCTTGCAATATGCGGCGCAGGTCGCGCACTCGGTTACGTTTGCGCCCCGAGCACGTATCAACGAGTGGTCGAAAAGTGCGTGGACTCTCTGCCCGACCTCGATTTTTACCGCACGAATCGCGACTTGCTTTATAACTCTTTGACGAAAACCGGTTACACATGCGTACGCCCCGACGGCGCGTTTTACCTTCTCGTCAAGGCACTCGAAGACGACGCAAACGTCTTTGCGGACAATGCGAAACGACTCGGATTGCTGCTCGTTCCGTGCGACGATTTCGGCGCGAAAGGCTACGTTCGTATTGCGTATTGCGTGAGCCTCGACGTCATAAAACGCTCTCTTCCCGCGTTTGAAAAATTATATAACGAGTACAAACAAACTAATTAAAATTGTGAATATCTATACTTTAGAGAAACGAAAACGGCATTTTAAGTGCCGTTTTCGTAATTTTGCTATACTTTATTCATCTTTATGGGATTTTGTAAAACTTTGTTTATTTGCCGTTTTGTATCTCGTTAATTATTGAGATAGCCCGCCGCGATGTACTCTGCAAGGCAATCTCTCGGATAGGTCGTGTCGCCGAGCGTTTCCACCATAGTGAGTTTGTTGGGCGCATAGTCGGTGTTGTACGAATCGGTGACGATATAGTAATTATCGTTGAGTCCTTCGCCTCTTTCGAGTTTCGCCTTGACCTGCGCGCCGTACGAGCCGTACTCATAAATATAACTGTCGTTTCGGAAATAGCGTTTAAGCAAATTGTAGCCCGTGATTTTGCAAAGGTGCATTTCGTTGTCAAACGGGAACAAGGTTTGAATCTGCCTTATCGTGACGTCGCCTGCGGCGAGATAACCGGGATTTCTTACGTTGATATAGCCGCCTGCAAGCACTATGTCGTAGTCGTTGCCCCACACTTGCCGACCTTTCGCCAGGTACGCTTTTGCCATATAACTTCTAAGCATATCGTAACTCGTATAGTCGCTTATATGCCCTATCACTTTGTCGGGGTCGCCTATTTCGTCAGAGTATTTTTCAACGAGATTTTTGATTATATCGTTGCTTGCGGACTCGGAATAAACCTCGTTGCGCACAACGTCTACGGAAGTTGAAGATTTGCCGTTTGCATAGTTCACGGTTACGTCCGCGTGGGCGATTGCGTCGTTGTAGCCGCCCGCCTGAATATGCTTGACGCCATAGCGGTCCACGAGCGTATACGTTCTGTGCGTATGTCCCTCGAACACGACGTTGACGTACCCGTTTGAAAGCGCGCTGTCGTACCAGTCCATATCCTTGTCGGATATATTTTGCATACTGTGACTGTTTCTTGCGTACCCGTCGTGAATGGACAACACGATATAGTCCGCGCCTTGCTTTTTCAATTTTTCGGACTCGCTTTTGATGAGTGCGGTGAGTTCGCTGCCCGTTTTGAAATACACGTCGCGGCACATACTTGCCGAAATCGACGAATAGCAATCCCCGATTGCGCCGATTATGCCGATTTTTGCACCGTCCTCGTTGACGAGCACCGACGATTGACAATACGGCGCGCGCTCGTTCGTTGCGTGTTCGTAAACGTTGATTGCCAAAAGCGGAAAGTTTGCAAGTTCGGCGTTTATTTTTATTTTGTCCGTTTTCCAGTCAAATTCGTGGTTGCCCAGAGTCATTGCCGAGCAATTCACGAAGTTGAGCCATTCGGTTGCGAGTCTGCCTTTGGTGTTGTTGGACTCGGCGCTTCCCTGCCACATATCTCCCGACGCGAGTAAAACGGAATTGCCGTTTGCCTGCTTGTCAAGAAGATACGTCGTCAACTCGTCAACGCCGGGTTGCGTGTCCGTGTCGACGTACATACCGTGCAAATCGTTGATTGCATAGAAGTCGATGTCAACGACAACGCCCTTTTTGCAAAGGTCGCACTTTCCGTCGTCGTTGCCGTCGATATGAACGCAATCGCCGTCCATATCGCGATAGCATTTGTCGCAAACGAGGTCGCCGTTTAAGTCGGAATGATTGCACTTGTTCTTTTCGCCGCACGCAACGAAAAGCGTGACGCAAATCGCCACGACAAGGAATAATGCGATTATCGAAAGTTTTTTCTTCATAAGCACCCGCGCCGCGAAATATCGTCGAATATATCGCGTCCTATATTTTTTAATATATCCTATTTAATATACCGTAAATAAATATACCACATTTAACAGGCAAAGTACAATATCCGAAAATATCCGATTTTGCTTAAAATGCGGAACTCACAACTCAAAAAAAGCCGAAAGCCCGATGTCATCAGGGTTTTTGTCGGGCTTTCAAAAAAGGGATAAACGTGGACAAACCACTATGTCGTCGAGCAAACGCTCGTTGAAAACGTCAGGACGCTTTGCGCATAAGGCTTATGCGCACGAACACGATTTTGCCGTCTTTGGTTGCGATTTGCGAATTGTTGACTCTCGATTGATTGTTGATATGCGTCATATAAAATTTCATTTTCTTTTTCCTTTGCAAGCGGCGTATATTTTGTTTTCTCTCTTGCTTGCAAGCATATGATATGCTATACTGTGTACCGAAATCGGTACATCAAACGATTTTTATAAAAAATTTTACGAAAAAGGAAAAGATTATGGCACTCGAAGCGAAAAAGACTCTGATTATGCGAATATATCAAATTCTCGACGAATACAGCGACGAGGAACACCCCTTGACCCAACAAAACATAATCGACATATTAGAGCGCGACTACGACATACCCTGCGAGAGAAAGGCGGTGGGCAGAAACGTGTCATATCTCAAGGAAATGGGATTCGACATCGAATCGACCGCAAACGGAACGTATCTTGCCTCGCGCAAACTCGAAAACGCCGAACTTCGACTTCTCATAGACAGCGTGCTTTCGTCGAGAAACGTCAATTCCACCCACTCGGAACAGTTGATAAACAAACTTATCGCGCTGGGCGGTCGCAACTTCAAATCCCACGTCAAGCACGTGTATTCCGTCAAGGAGTGGGACAAATCGGACAACAAGGCGTTTTTCTACAACATCGACGTCATAGACGAGGCTATCGAGCAAGGCAAGAAAATCAGTTTCAACTACAACAAAATCGGGCTCGACAAAAAGTTGCACGTTTCAAAGCCGCACGTCGGCTCGCCATATCAAATGCTTCTGCACAATCAACGCTACTACCTTATGATGTTCGACGAAATGTTCGACGAGGTGGGATTCTATCGTATGGACAAAATCACCGACATCGAAGTGCTTGACGATAACTCAAAACCCTTGCGCGAGAATGTCGGATTTGAAAAAGGCATAGATTATAAGCGTATCGCAACGTCTCTGCCGTATATGTACAACGACGCGCCCGTCGCGATAACCCTCAAATGCTGGATAGGTATGGCGGACACGCTCTACGACTGGTTCGGCACGAACTTCACCGCAAAGAAACTCGACGACAAATATTTCGTCGCGACTATCGTTGCAAGCGAGAAAGCTATGCTCTACTGGGTGCTGCAATACAACCGCAACGTCGAGGTGCTATCCCCCCTCGCTTTGCGCGAAAACGTGGTCGCAAAACTCAAAAAAACACTCGCTTTGTATGAAAACGATTGATTTTTAATGTTTACATAATTCGCTTTTCGGTTGCTTTTCTTATCTAACACAACTATAATGCAAGCGGATTTGCAATCAAACGGTACATTATTATGAATAAAAACATTTTGTCAAGATTGTATAGACACGGCGTTCAACTTATGGCGGTGGGTATCGTAACCGGCATACTTTCGGGTATCGTCGTGACGTTTTTCAATATCGCGGCGGAGTTGTTCTCGAAGTACGCAAAAGACGTCTACGCTCTTGTGCGCGAAAACCCCGCTTTCGTCCCCTTGCTTTTCGCTGCGCTTGCAATAATCGCTTTTTCAATCGCTACGGTTTCAAAGTTCGTTCCTATGGTTCGCGGAAGCGGTATTCCCCAAACGGAAGGCGCGGCAAGAGGCTTGCTCGAACTCAAATGGTACAAATCGCTGCCCGCTATGGCGACTTCCTGCCTCGTGTGCATACTGTCGGGCTTGACGGCAGGCGCGGAAGGTCCGAGTATGTTTATCGGCGCGACCTGCGGCGAGGGCACGAGCAAACTTTTGCGCTGTACGGATATGGAAAAACGCTATCAAATCACGGGCGGCGCGTGCGCAGGTCTTGCGGTCGCTTTCAATGCGCCGCTTACCGGTATCACGTTCGCTTTCGAAGAAGCGCACAGACGTTTTACGCCCGCTATATTCATTTGCGCATTTTCGTCGGTGCTTAGCGCAATCATAACCAGAAACGCACTTTACGGTTGGATGAATATGCCCGTCGAAGGCATTCTTTCCTCGTTCAACCTCATTCAGATTCCCCTCAAAAGTTACGGATTCGTCGCGCTTGCCGCCGTCGTGAGCGGAATTTGCGGATTCGGATTCTATAATCTTTGCTTGTTGTCAAAGAAACTCTTTGCTAAAATCAAAACAAAAAACGCGCTTACGACAACCTATCTCAAACTGTTGTTCCCGTTTATATTCGCAGGCGTTTTCGGGCTTATCACCGCTTCAGTTATGGGCGGCGGTCACTCGTTTATCGAGTCGTTGGGAACTCACGGCGGAACGACGCAGCAAAGCGTCGCAACCGTATTCTCGTCGCCCGTCGTGGTTACGCTTATTCTCGTGCTCGTGATGAGAGTTATCGCCACCGCGCTCAATCTCGGCGCAGGCGTGCCTTGCGGAATATTCATTCCTATGCTCGCAATAGGCGCGTGTATCGGCACGCTCGTAGCAAAACTCGGCGTCGCTTGGGGCATGCCTGACGAATACGCCGATTGCATCGTTATGATTTGTATGGCAACGTTCTTTGCAACAATCGTCAAAGCACCGCTTACGGCAATAATTATGGTCGTGGAACTTACGTGGCAATTCACTCTGCTCGTACCCGTCGTCTTGGGCGTGTCCTTCGGATATATGGTGAGCGAAGTGTGCGGCGCAAGGTCTATTTACGATGAACTGCTCGACAATATTCTCGACGAGCAACACGTCCACCTCACCAAACAAACCTACGTCGCAACCGTCGAGGACGGCTCGATTGCTATGCACAAACCCATTCGCGACGTGCTTTGGCCGAGCAACTTGCTCATACGTTCGATAAAGCGCGACGGCGTTTCAATCGTTCCCGCTTCGGATACAGTCCTGCAAGTCGGCGACGAATTGAGCATACAAGCCGAATGTGTGGACTACGACAACTTCAAAGTGTCAGTGGACGAAATCGTAAAACCGAGAAAGCACCTTTTCTCAAACAAAAAACATAAATCGCAACACGAACAAAACGAATAGAAATCGTAAAACAAGTTGTTTATCCGCTCGTTTAAGATATATAAACGTTGCGTTTTGCAATTAAAACTACAAATTTACACAAAAAAACAATCGCTTTTCAGGCGATTGTTTTTATATGCTTTTCAAAAATATCAGTCTTCTTCAACGTCGCACGCAGGTTCTGCAACGGCAGATATTGCGTCCGCCGAAGTCGCTTCTTCGCTACCCTCGCAAGCGGAATTGCGCGCGGCTTCTTCGCGTTGCTTTTTGAGTACGGGAAGTTCGTCCGTGCAGAACAATCTCACCTTCCCGTCCTTGTTTTTGCCCACGATGTTGAGGATTTTGCCTTTCGTCACACATATGCCCGCAAAGAGCGGTTCGAGCAAGAAGAGTATCGAGAGCAAGAGCATAAACACAAGCACCACCCAAAGGAACGCGCCGTCGCCAAACCACGCTATAAAGCCTTTAAGGATATTGTCCGTGCGCATAACTTGGTCCACGACAAACAATTCGTCAAAAGCCGGCATACCCGTCGCGGTTGCCTTTGCCGCAAGCGGAAGTATCGCAATAAAAACGTACACCAGCGGAAGCGTAAGCACAAACGCGAACGTCGTTATGCCTATCGTGAGTCCGTTGCGAAGTTTTCTGCTTGGAAAGTTCAACGCCACGTTTGAAAAGAGCATAATCCCTGCGCTCATCGTGAGAATGACGACGATATATTTTGCAAGAACGTTGTCTATTCTGCTGAAAGCCGTGAAAAACGCGATATTGTCGGGATTGTCCATATCCTGCATCGCGTTGAGCAAAAACAGTATTCCCAAAATGATGATCGCCACCGAAAGACCCAAAAGCGCAAAAAGCACCTTCTCGGTTTTTGAGAGTTGTTTAGTCATAATTTTACCCCTAAAATTAATAAGTCAATTATACCCGACAATCGCATTATAAGCAACAAAAACTTTTCCGGCCTAACTCAGCGAAAAGTTCTTATGCATTTCTCTCGCATAAAAACTTTTACCGCATCTTCATTCGTTCCTCCGTAGCAATCATCTGTTTTTAAGCATAGAAAAAGCCGAGCATTATTCGCCCGGCTGATACTTCTTTTTGCCGTTCAAATCGACTTTTATGCCGAAATATTCGTTAGAAAAGAACAATACGAACTCTAACTTATCGTCAGGGTTCGTATTATTCCCTAATGGCGGAGCGTTAGTAACGTAAATCGAATTTAGTTGTTATCGTGATTTGATTCATTTGAACTATCTTCGGCTTGAGTTAAGTTTTCTTTTTCTAATATTTCAATCGGTCCGACAAATTGTTCTAAGAACTTTTCTGCCAAATGACGGTCTAATTGATCATGAATTTTTTGATTTTCATAACTTCTTAAACAATTGTAGCATGATGGATCGCAATTACATGTTCTCATATTGTACAGCGCCGACATCAAGATTTTATACAATATTTCCCCGTTTTTAGTTACCAACCGACGAGAATGTCCCGCACCTCCGGGAACGGCATCGTATATTATTATCGAATAATGCATAATGTTGTCGGTTAGACGTTGGGATAAGCATGCCTTTATATCTCTGCGTTCAATATTCAAATCCTTCGCTATTGCGTTAAGAATTGCGTACATTACGGAAATCATTGTTTTGTAGTCGGATGTGTCACAAGAAAAGGTAATTTTAGCCACATCGGTGTTAAACACATGGTGCAGAGACCTTCGTTCTAATTTTCTTGAATTACAATTATATTGTCCAAATAAACTTTCGTGTGGTTTTTCCGTTTCTACAAATAATGCGCCTTGTTGCATTTGTCCTTCGATTTTTTTCTCACCGATACTTTCATCGGCGGCAACTGCATAGCCGCATAGCGGGCATACGTAGAAATTGGTTGAAGATTTTACCATAAGAGAGTCATTAGTCGTTGATTCGACTTTGACTTCAATCCCATTGAACGAAAAATAGTACTTATCTATCAATTTGGCTGATGTGTTGCCGATATAATAATCTTCCGAACGATAGTTTTTTTCTTGTTTTGTCATTGGAACATCTTTATCGTTTCGTTCTGCTACGAAACCGGATCGGGGTTCTATGCTTTCGAAAAAATTGATAGGCTTAAGTTTCTTTCCGCATGAAATACAAGCAATGCCTTCTTTGGACGGAGGCACAACACTGTAATTGACGGTTTTACAGTCATCGTTATCGCAAACTGCTATATAGCCGGTGTGCCAGTCTTGTCGATTCGTGCCTATTGCTGCTTTTTTGATGTATCTACTGGTATACAGCCTGCCGTCTGCAATAACTTCAGATGACGGAGCATACTCGGCTATAGCAATTTGCAAATCTCTGCTTAATCTCAATTTTGCTATATTGTTTGCGGAGGAATTCTGATACAATTCAACCGTATCAACAGGGAATCCGTAACGAGGTAAAATATTCCCGCGTGCAAGGAATTCGATTAGTTTATTAGTGCTGTAATTTTTTAATTTGCGTTCACACTTAACAGCATCTTCGGAATTTTTTTCTCGTTGGAATTTCTTTATTAACTTTTCAAAATTTGCAATATTGCTTTCATATTCGGTGATTAGTTGTGTAAAAACTCCGTCTTCACCGCAAAAGCCATCAACCCAGTCGAAATTATCGATACCGATTCTACTATGCAAATTATCTATATCCGGTATAGATTTTTTTAGCAGCGCTCTTAGTCTTTCCGGATGAGTGCCTATCCAATCAATAAAAAGCTCGTACCCTTTTTGATTGATGAATTTTTCGGCATTATTGTGATTGTACAACTCCTCGTGCTCGGCAAAAAACATGCTAAGGGCAACTGCGTAAACATGTCTCCTTACAATTTTTTCGTTATCAACCTTAAATAAAGGCGGCAAAATAATACCGCTTATCATTTTCTTCGGTTCTTTAAAAAACGATAAGTCGTGAGAGCTTAGTTTTGCAAAAGTCAAAGCAAATGCGGCAGAGTTTACACTTCTTCCGGCTCGTCCTGCTCTTTGAGCATAATTTGAAGGAAGAGGCGGAACATCTCTCAAAAATACGGTTTCCAAGTCACCGACATCGACACCCATTTCAAATGTGGTAGAACATGAAAGAGCGTTGATCTCTTTTTTGATAAACTGTTCTTGGTATTCGGCGCTTTCTTTTTTGCTCAATTGAGCGGTATGTTCTTTTATGAGCAACGGAGACATTCTCTCACTCATATAAAGCTTTGCGAAATGGTTGTTTTTTATAATTTCGTCAGACGAAATTTCTTTCAATTCGCCATTGCATCTAACGGACGGACATTTGCCGTCAAGATTGAATTGTGTTACCTTTCCGCATTTCTTGCATTTATACCAACGTGCGTGTTCATCTCCGCTTATTTTTATAGAAAAGTTTTTGGCTCTTAATACATAAGTCCCGTCTTTGTTAATGTCCTCCATACAATAAATATTTCCGTATTCGGCTTTTGTCAAATAGTCGAAATAGTCTTTTAGAAAACTTGCAGCTTCGGATTCGGGGATGCCTAAGGTTCTGCATACGTAATAAGTCTTATTGTTTTTGTAGAATTCGTCATTTTTGCCCGGCTTATTTCTCGGTGCAAACGAAGCCACCGTGATTCTTTTATTGTCAGGACTCTTTAAGTATGTAATAAACCTCTGTGATTGTGTATAAAAGATATATTCGCGATCGTTGTCATCGATATCGCTGTCATTGTCGGGATAAATTGCGCCAGATTTGACGATTTCGAAAACAAGCATATCTAATAGAGCTTCAACGCTGCGAGTGGATACTCCGTATTTTTCGGCAATTGAGGCAACTATTTCAGGCGTATTGCCCATGTAATGGAATTGAATTTGCCCCAAAGCAGTTAGCGAAGTAGAGGAATTGTATCTTGCAAGTTCGTTTAACAATGCAACCCAAGCATTTTTACGGCTGTTAACAGTCAGATTACTTTCATCCGAATTTGATTTTGCAAAACTCTTTTTAGAAGAATAGTAATTTGTAAGCAAAGTAACAAAATCGGAAACAGTGTAATTTTGATTTGCGATTTCTTTCTTTTTTTCTTCAATTATACGACAAATGCCTCTTCGTCTTAAAAACTCGCAATAACTTTTGCTTAAATAACATGCAAACTTTGCAGCCTCTTGTCTGCTGTCGGAAAACGCCAAGAACTGCCGACCTGTTCTTTTTGCGACTTTCTTATTGGACAGGGCAGCTTTTGCAAATATATTTTGTGTCGTGATTTTTGCGGTTTCCTCTTCGTATACTAATTCCGGCAATTCTTCATACAAAGATGTCGCCAAAACAGCTGTTGCGGCATCGTTTCCCAAATAGAACCGTCTATATGAACCGTTGCAACAATTCCCGCATCTTGCTCCGGATTTTAGAACTTTGGCTTTTACTACTTTTATATAGTTTTCCGTGCCGCAGTCGCAAGGAGGAATGTGTTGTTCTCCTTCCGCAACGATGCCTCCGCAATGAGGGCATAAATAGTAGTAGTCTTTTTTTAACGATTCGCCGGAATCAATAATTTCTTCATCAGACAACTCTTCGTTATCATCGTCTAAAAGATAAAAGTAATCGACTTTTTCTTCTTGTTTGCTAGTCTGAACTAAATGACGATTTTCGATTTTCCCAACTAATGCAATTCTTCCGCACGTATCGCAAATACCGATTTCAAAAACAGCATAAGGTTTTTCGTCTTTGAAATATTGCTTTTGCCGATTCAGGAAAAGCGTTTTGGTTTTGTTTATAGTGGCGTAGCACCCTTCGAGGCTTCTGATGAAAAAATGATATCGGGCATCTAGTAACGATTTGCCGTTTTTTTGCGCTCTGGTACAAAGAGAAATAAAAGAAATCGCCGTTTCTTCATCGATATTCAATGTTTGTTCTATTTCAAACAAAGTACATACATTTGAAATGTTCAATCGTAATGAATGGTACAAATCCGAGCTGACAACTAAATCATATATCAGTTCATTTTCTTCTTTGTTTTTGTCGCAATCTATCCCATATTTTTGCAATACATTGGCAACGATGTTACTTTCGTCGGCAATATCCTTGTACAACTCATCGGAATAGTGTTTAACATACGAATTTGGTATGTACTTTTCACGAGTAGCTCTGATTATATTTTCTTTATCAAAATTTTCGCCACAAAGATTTTCTGCAAATGTAATAATGTCATCATCCGCACTTGAATCACTACCAAGTGTCGCGCTTGTCAAGATGAATCTGGTCTTTTGTGTTGCAGATATTCTGGCTTTAAGGCGGCGCAATAATATGGCCGTTTCAATTCCTGTTGCTCCGTTGTAAACATGAGCCTCATCAAGAACTACAAATCTAAAATCGGCATTAGAAAAAAGCACATCGTCCTTTGGCCTAAAGAGAAGATGCTCCAACATTGCATAGTTTGTAAATAGAATATTCGGAGGAATCTTTTTCATTTCGTCTCTAGATAATATTTCATTATCCAAACGATGTCTGAGTTTTTCTATTTTTTCTTTTGAGAACATTGCTTCGTAAACAGCAATTGCACTTTCCTCGTCATTCTCGGTTCCTCCGTTGTATACCCCAAAAGTAATATCCGGATAGTACATAAGTAGTTCGCGAATATTCTTCATTTGGTCATTTGCAAGAGCATTCATCGGATAAACAAACAATGCTCTTACGCCTGGGCCAAGCGTTCCTGCTTCTTGTTCTCGCAAAAGTTCGTTTATTACAGGTATTAAGAAACAGTTGGTTTTACCACTTCCCGTACCGGTTGATATGACAGCATTATTCCCGGAAACAATACTCCGTACTGCTTTCTCTTGATGTAAATACAACTTTCTGTCAACAGGCAATTTTCGTTTATATAGCTTGTTTTGCGGCTTTTCGCTTTCAAGGTTGAGAAACAGCGGCGAAAGCACTCCTTGGTCAACTAATTCTGCGATAGAATGCCCCGTTGCAAAAACATCTTTAATTTCCAAAAGAGGCCCTTTGGAAATATTTTTCCTCAACTCTTCAACAAATTGTTGTTGTAGATTTTCATCGCAAAAAGAGTAGCTTGTTGCTACGTAATCTATAAATTCGTTCTTTATGTTATTTGAAGCCTTTGCCGGATTAAACATCTTTGTCCTCCTGAGTTTTGAAAAAGTAATAGTTTATAGGTTTGTTTCCGTTTGCCATGTTAGACAGTTGGTTGTAATGATCCAAAAACAGTTCGCCCAAGAAGTCGTTAACATCATCGCTTTCAAGCCCTGCTACCATCCAGCACGTATTATTAGAGCGCAGTTCTATTCTTACCGGATTTGTTGTCTCGCATATACCATAGTCATTTTTCATGGTATTCAAATATATTTTTCTTCCATCGGGATGACGGAAATACATGGTTCCCGAATAATATATGCAATCTTCAATGTTTCCTATAAAATGTAATTTTTCAACATAAATTGTTTTCATGTACGACGAGGATATTGCATTATCCAGCATAACTTTGCTTATAACGATCGTTTTATTTTTGAACCGTAATTGATTTTCGTCCCCTATTACAATCGAGCGCCGATACAGTGATTCTGCTTTTTTGAAAATATTTTTAGGCGATGAGAAAATTTCTATCGTATAAAACCCATCTTCAATAGGACTTATATCAATTTCCATTGATTTTAAAGGCAGAGAAACGGATTTCAGTGTGTTGTTATATTTGTCACTTAATTTTAACGTAAACGCATCGTCAGGTCCTCCAATATATGTTGTTATTGGATTCCAAAGGAAATGGCGTTGAGCAAATAAAAAATATGGTGCGTCAACAAATTTTTCTTTAGTATGTATACATAGAAGTGGAAATGGCTTTTCTCCAACAATAGATAAGAGCACCATTGAACCATCATAACAATCTATGTTTGAGTATATTTGTTGACCTATTTTGTAATGATTCAATCGATTCTCGGATTTTTCCAGAGGTTTGCAACTTGGCGTGATAAGAATGTTGTACGAAACGGATGTCGGAACGGACAATTCTAAAATCGAAGAATTGTTAAAAGTTTTATACCAACAGCCTTTTTCGTTAAAGCTATAATTCCAGTCTCCGTCATCGATTCTCCATTGTATTTTTGGAATGCTTAAAATAATTTCACCGTCGGCGATAGGAAGTTCAACTTCATTTTGTTTTATGTCAAATGAGGCGGAGTGGCTGAAAAGTTGCGTTGAAAAGCTGACGGTTCCCGTAACGGCATCTCCGTAATAATACGCTTTATCAAAAGTAACGTTTATGTTGTTGAATTTTACAACATTTACATTACATATGATTTTCCCTGTGGAAAATTTGAAAACAATGAGTTTTTGAGGTTCTCCCGCATTTAATAGTTCGGAAATGTTGTAGTAAACAATGTCGTCACAAATCTCTTTTGAGAAATCTTGCAGCTTCCAAGACGTATCTTCATATCTCACCCCATAATCTGATAAATCAGCGGAATCAAATGCGGCAATCTTCAATTCGCCGTCTAAAACATCATACTCCTCGTCGTCTTGTCTAAACTTTACCTCATTTTTCTTGTCTGCGTATATCCATATATCTCTATTTTGCCTTTCACTTGCAAACAGTACGGTTCTTTTCTTACTTTGAATAACGTCTCCATCTATCGTATTGACGAGAAATAACGAGGAATTAACCTTTTTGATATTTGTAGGATATTGCAATAAAAAGTTCAAATCTCGGCAGTAAAGCTGATAATTACCCGGCAGGCATTGCTGTGCGAATATCTCCTTTTCCCCGTTAAAAAGCATAAATATTCGCTCTAAACTTTTTTTAGAATCAAATATCGTTGTTCCGCAGTGTATAATTACCAATCTTATATCAAAACAAGACGTGTCGCTTAAAATTTTGCTTAACTCGATTTGATACGCTTTCGTACTCATGGATAACCCTGAACCACGAGTTAACATTTCCTCGGAATACACAAGAGAGTCGTTAGTGTAAATTTCTATCCAAGGACACTCATAAATATTATTCAGCAAGCGGAACGCCGGTACGGTTAGATAGACGGTACCGTTTTCATTTATATACCTTGGCTTAATCGCAGAGTAATCCGATACAATTTGTGTCGACCGTGACACTTTTGCTTTTTCTATACCAAAGTTTGTTTCTTTGTTTCTCCACCAATTTAACAGCAAGGAATAGTAGTAGGTGGGTTTTTCTATCGGTTCGCTGCTAAATAATTTGTCTATGGCATTTATGGTGTTGCGAATATATTCGGTTAGTAGGTCACATTGCTCTACGGCAAGGCGCTTTATTCCGGCTCTGAAATTATATATTTTGGAGCCAAGCTGAAAGTCCTCGTCACCTTTGCTTTTGGCGAAACGTTTGCTTAATTCGTTTGACACAATCTGAAATATGCTATCCGTCTCGTCAAAATTTTGCGCCATATCTTCGCAGTAAATTTGCCAGCACAATTCAAAGAATGACTCCGTTGATTGCAGCGGAGCAAAAGCATGGGCAAGGATTGTGGAATAATATCTTTTCTGCGTTCCGTTCAAGTATAGTATTTTATTCCTTTCTCCCAGGCGGTCAATTATTTCCGTTAACGCATGGTATAGTTTCTGCGAACAAATCTCAGTTCCTGAAAGCTTTTTGGCAATACGATTCCAAAATGTATCTTCATCGGAAGTCCAGGTTTTTACGGAATTAACCATTGCCACAAACAATATCTCGTAGTCTAAAGTGCTGATTTTGTTGATATATCCATATTCGAATTCACGCAATCTTTCCTCGGAATAAGAATACATTTTTGACAATTCTTCATCGTCAAATCTACAATCACCTACAAACTCGCAGCTCATCGCTTCTGCAATTTTTTTCTTGAGTTCCTCCATCTCTTCCTCCTCTGTATTAACCAACCCTCTTCCACATGATGTTTCCCAAAAATTAAAGTATATAATTTTCGGGAATCGACTACTGTTTAAGCCAATCGGCAACGTAGATTGGTCCTTTATTCGCCAACGTTAATTTCCGTTTCGAGTTTTTTCATTGCATTCATAATTTCATCAAAAGTCGGTTTTTCTCCAAACAGCATGTTTTGCATGTGGTCATAATCGGAGCGAAGTTTTGTCGTATTATAGTCGGGTGGCAACAGCTTCATCGTTCCACGCTTTGCAAGATCGTATCTTGCCCACGGACAACGATAAAACTTGTCCTTAAATTTCACAACACGTTCCAACAAATCGTTGTCGGCAAGCGCATTATCTTTTACGGGCGATTTCATCATCTTGTACAAGTCGTAGTAATGGCGCGAATACCTTGAAGGGAACGGGCGATCTTCCGGGCGGAACGCTTCTCTGTGCAAAATGGTAACCTTTTCCCAAAATGTGCGTTCGGGCAAGACGGTCAATACTTCTGTTGACGATTGCGTAAACACTCTTGCATATAGTTGTGCCGAATAAGGGGTAACGGTTGCTTCTTTTACTGGGGTCCAAGCGGCAAGCGCACCGATTTCAAGTCGTATTTCTTGCAAAATAGACGAATCGGCAAAACTGTTCGGATAGACGATTTTTATCGTTTGAGGATCGCTATCGTCAATAAAACAGTGGATATTTCGATCAAGCTCGGCAGTTAAATCAGCAAGCGTTGCCGGCAAAAATGTATCTCTCAAAAAGACCTCGGCACGAGTGTTGGCTTCTTTGTTGAAAATATCCTGTTTCGTGTTGCTTCTTTCTTGCCACGGCTCGTCTATTCCGTATCCAAGAACACGCCAATCGAGAATCAAATCGATGTCTTCCGAAAATCTCTCAATAAGTCCGTACGCTTTTGACAAACTCGTACCGCCCTTGAATGCGATATTGTCTTTCCACGCCGAGCGATGAAAAAGATAATCGAGCATATAACACACCCAAAAATCCTTTTCTATTATGGCATCTGTCATGCCCATTTTTGCTGCGGTATTATGAAAAAGTGCTTTTCTGTCGTTTTCGTTGATTTTTGCAATGTTTCGCATTTTAACCTCTGCAAATTTGTCTTATATATTCATAAATCCAAGACGTTGCTGTTTTTGCTTCCGACATCATTGTTTGTTTCTCATCGACAGTAAGCAATTTGCGCAAACTGTCAAGCAGGGCATCGTCTATTTTGTCTTTTCCGAGTGCTTTCAACGCTTGAATAGTGAGAGCCGTTTTGTATGAAAGCTTAGAAACCTCTTTGTTCGTCGTTCTTTTGAATTGAATTGTCGTGTTGTCGTAGGTGTATTCCTTATATGTGCCGTCGCTGACGTAAACCCACGTTGCCGGAACCTGCGTTGACAATCCGAGCAAATTCAATGCCGTATCTCCGCACGGAACGATTGTCCAACCATAATTGCGGGCAAGTGCGTGTGCTACGTTATCCGGAATAGGTGCAATGTATTCCTTCAAGAATTCGTTGTATTCGGGTTTATCGTAAACGCCACGCAAAACTCTTCTAATAATCCCTTCGGATTCAAGACGAGCCAATGCAACGTTTGTGGTGGTTTTGTCCGTTATATCGGCAAAATCCGCCGCAACAAAAACAGCACCTATTTTTTCAGCTAATATTCTAATTTTTATCGCACCAAGATAGTTAGGTCTATTCATCACTTCACCTCGTTAGGAATAGTATACACTTTTTCTAACCGAAAATCAAGATATTATGACACCAAAAATTAAATTTTTTTCGCTAATTTTTAGATTAAAAACAAAGAAACAGAACAAAAAACTTCAAATGGCACTTTGGCGGGTGCTTGACTAATACAAGCGCGACGCTTCGCGTCGCGGTCAAGCACCCGCCAAACAACTCGCTTAAACTCGGATAAAAAGGTCAACTCAAAGCCGAGCGAAACGGGGCGTTCGCCGCTAAACCGCTTGGCGAATCGCCCCGTAATTCTTCGCACGGCGGCATATTTTGAGTTTTTATTCCTTTTATATCTTCCAAGTATTTTCGCTCCGTTTTGTTTCGGGCGGCGTTTGTTGCGCCGTCTTTTTTTGTTGCCTAAAATCCATTTTGCAGCCATTCCGCAGTCATTTTTCTTCTTTACAAAAACCATTGTAAATGGAAATTTTCCATTGAAACTACATTTTGAGCCATTCACGCTTTTTCTGTGGAGTGTTGTAAGATTGAATTGTGCAAAGAGATTGCAAAAACTTTTGTATTTCTTTCAAGGAATTATTTCGAAGTCGCAAAAAACTTGCGAGTTCGGGTAATAAAATCTATTTCAAAAAAAAGGAGGACGGAAAAATGCTGCAAACAAACCTAAAAGTCGTAGCCGTCGGCGAGCCGAATATCGAGGCGTTGACCGACGGCGAAAAACGCACTTTCTTTGAAAGTATCTTTTCAAGGATAGTCGAACTGCACCAACAAACGCAAACCGAAAACAAAAACGAAACCTGACTTAAAAGCCGAAAAATTACGCAAAAAAACTAAATAAACTAAACCGAGTAAATAGAAAAATATTAAATTAGAAAATAACGCTAAAAAGCGATAACATAAACAAAATGAAAGGAACTGAACGGAAATCTATTTATGACTTAAACTAACCGAATTAAACTGAATTGAATTGTAATAAAACCGAACTGTAAACGGCAGAGTATGAAATTGTATGGTGTTTCGTATTCTGCCGTTTTTTATTTTCTTTCGCCATACAAAAAAATCTAAATCACAAGGAGTAAAAACTATGAACTACGCAAATATGAAAATCTACTTTGACGGCGGTCATTACGTCGGAATACCGCAAGGAGCGTTTCCGAGCGGAAAAGGCTGTAAAAGGCGCGCCGTTAAACCTATGAAACAACAATCGACGGCAGACGTAACGCCGCCCGAAACCCCGAAAGAACGCTTTGAAACGGCATATAAAGAGAGCCAATCTCTACCGAAGCGAGAACGCAAGGCGCATATAAAAGCCGCTATGCAAGACGATTTCAAGGATAAAGCCGAATTGAACGCTTTTGTCGAGAAAAACACCGAACGAATGAAAACCAACGCCATTAAGCGCAAAGTAAGGCTTATGCGAAAATTGCGTTTGCAGGATTGGAATTTTTTCGTAACTTTTACCTACTCGAATGAACTTCACACCGAAGAAACGTTCCGCAAAAAGTTGACTAACACCTTAAAACACCTTGTTGCGAGAAACGGTTGGAAATATGTGGGAATATGGGAGCGCGGCGAAGATACGAACAGACTACATTTTCACGGTATTTTCTATATTCCCGACGGCAAAATGATAGGAAAACTCGAAGAAGTAAAAGACTACGACACGCGAAACCACCGTATGCAAACGACATACCAAAACACGCATTTTCTGAAACAGTTCGGGCGTAACGACTTCAAGGATATTGCCACACAGGACGATATTTCCGAGGCGGCGAAATACATAACGAAGTATATGGAGAAGTCCGGCGAGCGTTTAGTCTACGGCGGAAAATTGCCGACTTACTTCCGCTCGGACGTTTTGGACGAAGATGTTATATGCTCTTTCGGAGTTGACGACCGAAAAGTATTGCTTTTCGATAATTTTACCTGTATCAACGAGGGCGAAATTCTCGGAAAGGTAAGCAAAGAAATTATAGCGCAGTTGCCGCATTGCAACTAATTAGTCTTTCGGATCGGGAAAGGTTAAACGAAAACGACTTTTTCGTCAAGGGTAAAATGCATTGCTTGGCGCAACCCTTGACGAGAAAAGCCGTAAGCCATAAAAGAAAACAATTTTAATTCGTTTCCGTTTTCTCCGTTCCCGTCGAAAGACAAATCTAAAAATAAAATTAAAGGAGTAACAAATTTTGAAAACTGGAGTTATTTACGCTCGTTATTCGAGCGACACTCAAACGGAACAGTCCATAGAGGGACAACTCCGTGTATGCAACGAGTATGCGAAAAACAACGACATACTCATTTTAAGAACTTATATAGACCGTGCTATGACGGGTACTAACGACAATCGTCCCGACTTCCGTCAGATGATTGAAGATAGCAAAAAACACGATTTCAATGTCGTACTCGTTTACAAATTCGACAGGTTTTCGCGCAATAAATACGAAACCACGAAACACAAGAAAACGCTTAAAGATAACGGCGTTAAAGTCGTTTCCGCTACCGAATATATTCCCGATAGTCCCGAGGCGATTATACTCGAAAGTATGATTGAGGGCTATGCCGAATATTACTCTGCCGAACTTTCTCAAAAGGTAAAACGCGGTATGAACGAAACAAGACAAAAAGGCAACTTTACGGGCGGAACTGTCATTTACGGCTATAAAGTAGAAAACCACAAAGTCGTGATTGACGAAGAAAAAGCCGAAGTCGTAAGGTTTATTTACGACCAATATGCGCAAGGTGTTTACGTTAAAGACATAATAAAAACGCTTACCGAAAGAGGTATTTTCAATCGCGGTAAAAAATTTGCGAGAAATACCGTCTACAATATACTCAAAAACGAAAAGTATTCGGGTATATACAGACACGGTAACGAAGTTTTTACAAATATGTATCCGCAAATCGTGCCGACAGAGATTTACGAAAACGTAAGACGAAAGACCGAAACCAACAAATACGGAACTCGTAGCGTTGAAGTCGTGTATCTTCTACGCAACAAAATTAAATGCGGCTACTGCGGTAGTCCTATTTCTGCCGAGTGCGGAACGGCTAAAAACGGACAGAAAATACGCTATTACAAATGTTTGGGACGAAAACACCAAAGCGGTTGCAAAAAATCCCAAGTCAGGAAAGAAATACTCGAAAAATATGTACTTGACAACGTATGCGAACAAATGCAACGCCCCGAAATATTAGATAAAATGGCGACGTATTTACTGCAAGTGCAGGAAAACCGAATAAAACAAAACTCGGTTCTGACTAATCTAATAAAAGAGAAACGCCAAACCGAGAATACGATAAACAACATTATGCAAGCCATAGAGCAAGGCGGACAAAGCGCAACGGTAATGAAACGTATGCGAGAACTTGAAAAAAAACTGACCGACATCGAGAAGCGATTGACGATTGAAAAATCTCAAACGGCGTTCAGGCTTTCCAAAGAGCAAATAATCGATTATTACAAATCTGCGCTTGAAAAAGAGCCGCTACAACTGATAAATTACTTCATAAAAGAAATTCAGTTGTATGACGACAAAATGATAATTATCTACAACACCCCAAAGACGATAAACCTTGACGAAAGTCAGGGTTTTTCTTTTTACGACAAAAACGTTAAAATGCCGTATGTGATACAAAACAGAGAGTATTACGGACTTAAAGATTTCAGACTTATAATGCGTATCTGACAATAACGCAGACGATTTATTCCACGGTGTTCTTGACGTGAGCCTCTCAGGAGCGTGTCGATAGGCAAATAAACCGCCAACCGACAGCCCCGAGGGGCTTTTCGTTTGCCTTTGGCAAGATAGCCTGACACACTCCTTTCTCACGTCAAGAACCTTTCGCGGCATAAAACCGTCTGCAACTGCTACGGATAAAGCGATACGAACACACCATACGAACACCGAAAAAGATAAAACGACGGCACATAGACAACCGAAAAACGCAGTTAAAACCTGAATTTTTGCAAAAGAAAAACCTAAACCAAACACTTTCGTATTCGATTTAGGTTTTGATTGGCGGACATTTTTTAATCCCAACTGAACACCCTAAAATTGCTTGTGTAATATATACTTCGTATATATTAAGTTGTTTTTTTTATTTGTGAATTTTTACAAAAGTGTACATTTTTATTCAAAAACCTAGATTATAATTCGAAACCATCATATAAACAAAATTATCTCATAATCGGTAACAATTGGCTCTTTTCCTATTTTGTGTTGGTCTATGGTTATGCGCTGATTAAATGAGTAAAAAGAAAAGGCCTGATGCAGTTCGTCATCAGGTCTTTTCCCATCGGTATAATTGAAGTGAATTTCTATCTTATCGTTATATAGCACAACTTGTTTTATTAGCAGTTGTATCATTTGCAGCGGTCGCTTTTTTACTGCGGATTGTAGGTATTTTACTATATCGTGTTTCTGTATTATCAAATTAGATTTTAGTTTCTCGACGGCAATCTTATTGATTAGCTCCGCCTTTTCAGCCTCTAATGCATTCAGTCGTTCTTTTGTTGTTTGACTGATGATGCCTTGCTCCATTGCCGCTATCAAATTGTCTATGGACGATTTCTTCTCTGCTAATCTTTCTTCCAAGATATGTAGGATTGATTGGTCGTCCATTCGCTTTTGATGCGCGCCCATTATTCGCTCGGCTATATCTTCTATTAAATCCGGCGTTGCCAGGGCTTTGTATGTTGCATCTATTACAACTTTTTCCAAAACTTCTTTTCGTATCGGCGTGCTTTGACAATTCTTCCCTTTCCGCCGCCCCGAACATTTGTAATATCTCATAATTACGCCACTTTTCGAAGTGCCGGAATCGGAGTTTATTGGACTTCCGCAATAACCGCACGTAACTTTGAATTTCAATAGATATTCAACATTAGGTTTGTGCTTTCCGTATTTGTTGTTTTCAATTCTCGCTCTAACAATATCGTATGTCGTTTGAGAAATTATCGGAGGATAAATATTCGTAAACACTTCATCGCCGTGTCTAAAAATGCCTGCATACTTTTCGTTTTTCAAAAGAAAGTAAACCGTGTTCCTTGCAAATGGTTGTCCTCTATTCTCAATTCCTTTCTCGTGCAACTCGTCAATAATATCAGTTACAAGACGTCCTGCTGCATAATCTTCAAAAATCTTTCTGACAATAACCGCTTGGTCTTCGTTGATTTGCACCTTTCGCCCAGTCTTTCTATCTCCCGTCACGCAATATCCGAATGGTATATATCCACCTGTAAAATTGCCTTTTTGACGGCTTTCATTCATCCCGCGTTTGACCTTTTGTGATAACTCTGCCGAATAATACTCTGCCATACCGACATACATATTCTCAAGAATAATTCCGTCAAGGTTTTGAGAACCGTCTATATTTCGCGACGTTCGTTGTGTTGCAGAAATGACAATCTTACCTGTCTTTTGCAACTTGAATTTGTTGATTGCTTGTTCAATAGAATTCCTTCCGAAACGGTCTAATGCATATACAAGGCAAATATCCCATTCTTTTGTCTTTTCACTGTCCGAAAGCATTTGCTGGAATTCTTTTCTTAAATCGTTTGTGCCTGTCATTGCGCGGTCTATATATTCATGCACTACAATCAGGTCGTTGTTTTTTGCAAACTCATAACAAACTCGAAGCTGACCTTCGATAGATTGTTCAGTTTGTCGTTCGCTCGAGTATCGAGCATAAATTACACATTGCTTCATCTTATTACCTCCTTTTTCGCAATTTGTGATTCAAGTATAGGGTGTTCAAATCTCAAAAGGTAGGACATCTGTCGAGTCGTTTTGTACCGAGTTTGTGTCGACACAAATTTGCATCGAAATTCTCTTGAACCAGTTTTGAAACGATAACGTGACATAATTGAAACACTCCTTTATCGAGTTGTCTTTTTCTTTCGACACCCCGAAAGAATCAGAAAAGCGACGCATCGTCAAGGAACAGAAAAAAAATTGCGTAGATTGTAATTATTTTCCATTCTTATGCAATATTTTTTCCATTGACGAAAGGAGTTTTCCTGATAAACTCCCACCCTACTCAAAAAGAGAAAGAAAAGACATATCACATTGATGTTTCATCATTGTTTTGTTACGGATTTGTAGCGATTTCGTCACAGTTTTGTCATACATATTTTTGTGTTTCAAAGACGACCTTTGTTGCTTTATAATGTTCTTCTTTTTTGCGGCCACAAGGATTATCGTTAAGTTAGAAAAAACAACGGAGGTGTGATATGCGGGAAATCGTACTTGAAGATAATCCGAGTAAACGACAAATATTTGTAGATGATAACAAACCGGATTTCTCTCATTTATCTAATAAAGATATAGATTTATATATATCCTTATTAGAAATAGAAATGTATGAGCATTTCAAGAATCGTCGCAAAAGAAAGCCGAGAGATCAACCTGAAAATAAAAAAATCTCCTAATGTGTACCATAAATGTCGCATAACGATTAATGCCAAAAATTTCTTATGAAAACCCGTTGACTTTTGTTTTTGAATGACTATAATGAAAATTACAAAACGCAATAAATATTGCATATTGTAAAAGGGGTATACAATGCAAGTAAAAAACAAAGAAACGATAGATAAGATTTTGAACATACTCAACGAGAGTTTGCGTGAGAACAACGGCACTCCGTCTATATACGAAATTGCCGACGCGATAAACGTAAATCCGTCCACGGTCAGCAGATATATCAACTATTTGGTGTCTGAAGGCATAATCGAGAGAAAAGGCAAGCATTGCAATCTCACCACATCGAAGTTTGCCAAAACGATGTCCAACGTAACGGCTTGCCCGATTGTCGGCGACATTGCTTGCGGCTCTCCGATACTTGCGGAAGAAAACATAGAATCGTATGTATCAATCTCTACCGAGTTCTTCGGTCCCGGAGAGTACTTCATACTGAAAGCGAAAGGCGAAAGTATGATAAACGCAGGCGTAAACGACGGAGATTTGGTTGTTATACGAAAGCAAGATACTGCAAGCGAAGGACAAATAGTGGTTGCACTCACGGATGACGGAGAGGCTACGTTAAAGCGATATTTTTTGGATAAAAAGCACAAACTAATAAGACTGCATCCCGAAAACGATGCACTTCAAGATATGTTCTATAAGAACATTCAAATTCAAGGCATAGCCGTAAAAGTAATAAAGGACTTGTTATAAAGGAGCAATATGGAAAAACAACGGACTTATCTTTGCATAGATATGAAATCTTTCTTCGCATCGGTTGAATGTGCGGAACGTGGGTTAAGTCCGTTTGAAACAAACCTTGTCGTTGCAGACGAATCTCGCGGAAAAGGTGCTATAACTTTGGCAATTACTCCAAAGATGAAAGCGCTCGGAGTCAGAAATCGTTGCAGGCTGTTTGAAATACCTAAAAACATCGATTATATTATTGCTCTTCCGCACATGAGTTTGTATATCAAATACTGTGCAGACATTTTTGATATATATCTCGATTATTTCTCGCCGGAGGATATACATCAATACTCAATCGACGAGGCTTTTATAAATGTTACGGACTACTTGTCTATTTACAAACTCGAACCAAAGCAACTTGCAAAGAAAATCATAAACGAGATAGCCGAGCGCACGCATATTCCTGCGACTTGCGGTATAGGCACGAACCTGTATCTTGCAAAGATTGCACTCGACATCACGGCAAAACATTGCAAAGACCATATTGGAATGCTTGACGAGCAAACATTCAAAGAAACTTTGTGGGAGCATAGACCGATAACCGACTTTTGGAATATCGCAAACGGTATTGCCACAAGGCTCGCCCGATATGGAATTCATGATATGAAAGGCGTAGCAACAGCCCCGGAAGATCTCCTTTATAGGAATTTCGGTAAGAACGCTAAATTGCTAATCGACCACGCAAACGGCAAGGAAAGTTGTACGATTGCGGACATCAAGAACTACAAGGGTAAGTCAAAGTCTATCTCAAATTCTCAAATCTTGTTCAGCGACTACGCATACGATAAAGCACATATCGTCATACAAGAGATGGCTTTGAGTGGTTGTCAGCGACTTCTAAAAGAACATTTGATTGCAAGCCACGTCGGTGTTTCCGTCGGATATTCAAAAGATGCTGCTCCGGCTACGGGCGGAACGCTCAAAATGGCTAACAGCACCAATCTCTATTCAATGGTTAAGGAATACGTTGATAGAATTTTTGAAGATACCACACATCAAGAAGTTCCTATCCGCAGACTTGCTATATGTTTTAGCGGACTCGTGGACGAATCTGCCGAGGGCTATGATTTGTTTACGGATTTGGACGCGTTGCAAAAAGAGCGCAATGTCGAAAAAGCGGTGTTGGAAATCAAAGAAAAGTTTGGCAAGAATGCAATGTTGCGAGGTTTCGACTTGCAAGAGGGCGCAACGCAAAAAGAACGCAACAAACTGATTGGAGGACACAATGGCGGTTAAAAACAATGACGATGTAAATCGTGCGGCTCAGTTTCTTCCATTCGATGCACTAAAAGGCTTGTCCGAAGAATTGCAAAGCAGAATCGAAAAGCGAACGCGCGTTCCTAAACACGAATTTTCCGACGAAAAGAAAGAAGAATTGTCCAAAACCCTTGTGAGAGTGGACAAAGGAACGGTTGTGAGAATCAATTTCTATCTCAACGGACATTACATTGATATAGAAGGAACGGTTGCAAAAAACAACGTGGTCTATCATTATTTGACGATAGGTCAAAAGAAGATATTTTATGACGATATCTACCAAATCGATATAGTTTCCGAATAACTGCCCCGGTTTATAAGGAAATTATATATAGAGTGCGCAAGATAGTTTTACTGCGATGTGGGAGTGCCTAACCCCGTCAATGCAGTGGGCTAAATACAAGTCTATGTGCGCTATGGGCGAAGGAGGTGCTTTTATGGATAATGCTATTATCACGCAAGACGCTATTTCGATACGAAAACTGTGTCCCGAATGCAGGAAGTATTTTGTAGCGAGTGTTAAAAGTAACGGCGAAATCGTGGGGAGATGCTCACATTGTCACGCTAAGTACTTTGAGCAGAAAAAGAACAACATGCGACTTATCAAAGTTGTGCAAAGATAATCACTAAAAAGAAAAACTACATACGTCTATATAGGCAAATCAAGGTCGGGCTGTGACAGCGCCCAAGATAAATCCTCGTTCCCCGCTTTTATAGATAAGATTCGATAGGAGACAATATCCCCAACCCGAATGCGGCGTGTTGAAAAAGGTCGCAAACCGAGTGGGGATATTTTTATTCTCCGCTACGGGAAAAACTATTTATAAAACTAGGAGAATATATGAAAACATTTACAGCAATCAGAGAAGATCTGAAAAATATAAGATATTATTATGCGCGTCGTGACGAAATGGCGCAAAAGGCAAAAATTCTCGGTGAATGTACTGTGTCAAAAACCGCTGAAGAATATAACGAAGTGGTTTGTCAAGCCCCGCCAAAACTTTACGAATTGTACTATTGTATGTACGTCGAAAACAATACACAAGAATCTGCAGCCGACAAATATGGTTATGCAAGAGAACACATCACAAGACTTAACAGGCAATTGTTGGTTTTTATTCAGAGCCATCTTACGGCATAAGGAGAATGAATATGGAAGAATTTATCCCGGATTTTATATTGCAGGCAGACAATGTATATAGAACGAGAAACTATATCGTGAAGCAAAGATTGGAATATATCGAAAACACGACGGAAGATAACGTCATAATTAGTTACTTCTACCACGTTTCGTTTCAAATTTAGACAACGACGAATTGCTTGCGTAAATCGCCAAAAAAGCGGCAATTTCCCCGTTATTTCGTATAAAAAAGACACGCGCGACGGAGTTTTGTACGCTCCTTTTGCGTGTGTCTTAATAGCGGACGAAGCAAAGCTTTAAAGTTCCAAAAAGTTTTGTATAAGTGCGTCTGCAAACATATGTCCCAACTCAATCATTGACGACGAATCGTAATGGTATATATCGGGAGCGCCGAGAGGCTCGGCATTATACCTCAAATTGGCGGCGATAGTGTCCAAATAAACGTGCGCTTCGTCAGATTGCGCAAGACTCTTTTTGGCGTCGTTTACGACTTGATAATGAGTCCACGCAACGCAATCGGAGATGCCTGCGTCCACAAAACCTATCTCGGAATCGGTCGGCTTATAAAACGCAAATTCTTTGCGTATATCTTTGACGAAGTTGCGCTCCAATTCCTCGTAAGAATTGTAACTAGTTCCGTCGGAGTCCGACTCGCCCTGCATCCAGCATATAGCCTTGACGACGGGATACAAGTCTTGCTCTTCGAGTTTTTTCAATTGCTCGTTGACGTATTGGACGGCACCCGTATACAATCCTCCCGTGTTTTTGCTTGAAGGAGAGCGCCATTGCGTTGTCAGGGTCGTTCCGCCGTATGCATATTTAATTACGTATACTCGTTTCGCCAAATCAAGTGCGGAAATCTTTTCCGCAATACCCACTTCGGGCCCGAATTTTGACGTGGCGGTCCCTTGTCCCAGTTTTACGGGAACGAATTTTCCGTCGCTGGTATTTGCCGATACGGTGCATGCGTACGAAATGTTTACGTTATCGTATCCTTTTGCATACTCTGCGGCTTTTTCCTCTCCAACGGTTTTCACAAGATACGAACTGTTGGTATGCCCCTCGGCATTGCTTTGTCCTAAAAGCAACACCACCTGCACTTCGTTCGAATACTCTTTTGGAGGTTCGTTTTCGTCTATGGGGTGCTGCCCCTTCGAAGAACACGCGCATAACGACAATAAAAACGTTACGCATAACAACAGAACGCCTATCGAACTAATCGTTTTCATATACTTTCACCTCTCCGTCAATTATTTTTAAGTAGTTAATTATCGCTCTTTCTTTTCCGCAATTGGAATTGTTGTTGTGATAACAAATGCGATTTGCACCGTCAAAATCCTTGAAAACCATAGCGTGTCCGCAATCTTCCGTCGGCAATTTGAGCAGACTATGGCGATATTTCCCCCCTAACATATCGTCGTTTTCGGGATATGCGACGCCTACGGAGTATCTCGGTTTATCGACGTTCGACCAACTTGACCAAAGCATAAACTCAACTCCGTCTACATTATAAACGAACGGTGCGTCCACTATATAAATCGCCGTGTTTTTCGTATTCCACGTGGGAGAAACCGCCCAACCGGATTGACTTGCGGAAAACATTTTTACGGGTCTTCCAACTGCTGCCGATAAATCGTCGGTCAATTTGACGTAACACATTTCTCCGTCATCTATTTGCACCCATTCGTGGGAAAAAACGGCATACGGAACGGCGTCTTTTACGTACAACGTTGCGTCCAAAGCAAACCATCCCTCAGGGGCAATTGCATCGCTCCACACCTCGAACGGGCCCGCCGGGCTGTCCGAAACGAGAATTTGACACGTTCTTTTCCTTCCCCCAGTTCCGAACGTCCCGAACAAATAGTATTTTCCATCGTAACGATGCACTTCGGGCGCCCAGTAATCGTCTTTTGCCCAAAAATTGCTTGCGTCGAACACGACAAAGGGCTCGCTCCAATTCTCTAAATCCTTGGATTTATATGCGCAAAAACCTCTCCCGAATTGACCGACGCCGGAAGAATACAAGTAGTATTCTCCTTCCTTTTCGTCGGCATATATATACGGGTCGCGAATAGCAATATCACACAGTTTCATTCTCGACCTCCTGCAATGTTACGAGATAGGAATCGAATTCGTAAAGATTGTACGAGAGATTTAGCCCTACGTTCATATAATACTCCCCTTTGTGCGCCTTATCGTCCAAACTATTGACGTAATAGGCGTCCTCTTTCAGTCCCTGCAATTTTACGAATCTGCGAGCACGCAGTTTTTTCAGTAAATTGACGAATAAGAATAATGATTCCGACTTGTCTTTCGACACCATTTGAATGGCAAACGCCTCTTTGTCAAAGGGGGAAATCAATCTATACATATCGCCCTCAAGCACGACGGAATCGTGATATTTCTTAAAAATCTCATTGACTTTTCGGATTTCAAGAACGTCTTTTTCTGTGAGTTTTCGCGGATCGAGTTCAAAGCCGTACGAGCCGAATAGCGCGATTTCCGCTTTCGTCTTATAATCCGTGATTTTGCAATCGTTGACGTGGCTGCCCGAAACCGACGGCGGATAACAGAACGACGTTCCGTATTGTATAAACAGCCTTTGTACGGGGTCGTTTTCGTCGCTCGTCCATATTTCGGGGA
Organism: uncultured Eubacteriales bacterium; assembly: GCA_900547975.1. Classification (GTDB taxonomy): domain Bacteria; phylum Bacillota; class Clostridia; order Christensenellales; family CAG-917; genus CAG-475. Next base: position 79,639 of record URIX01000001.1, read on the forward strand.
AATAGAACAACGTGCCGAGGTCAAAACGTCCGCCGCCGCTTGCGCAACCTTGGAAATGCACGTGGTCAAACCTTTCCGTAAGCATCTTGGCAAGGCGATAATAACCGAGCGTGTTGCGATGATAGAATTCGCCTTGATGCGCGCCGTCGAGGTTTGCTGCGAAACAATCTTCCAATTGGCGATTGTGATCCCATTTTACGTAATCTATCCGATAATTCGACAAAATATCGGCGATTCTTTCATATACCGCGTCTACCACCTTTTCGTCGGTGAAGTTCAACGCTACCTGATGCCTGGAAAGCCAAAAATTCGTGTTGTAGTCTACGGCGGCATATTGAGGGTGTTCTCTCAAAAAATCGGAATCCAAATTGCCCATTTCGGGCTCGAACCAAAGTCCGAAAAGCATTCCGTTCTCGTGGCACTCGTCGATTATTCTGCGTAAATCTATTTTTTTGGAATTGACGAACCAATCCCCGAGCGAACGTTCATCGTCGTCCCTGCTTCCAAACCAACCGTCGTCAAGCACGAACAGACCGACGCCTATTTTCTTTGCGGAACGAATAAGGTCGAGCACTTTTCCCGTATCAAAATCCATGTAGCACCCTTCCCAAGAGTTTAACAGAATGGAGCGAAACGCCTCGACGTTGTTGTCTTTTACGATATTGTTTCTTACCAAATCGTGCATCTGTCGGCTTACGTTGCCAAAGCCGTTGCACGAATATACGCAAACGCCTTCCGGAAAAACGAACTCGTCGTCGGGGCGCAATTCATACTTGAACACCTCGTCGTTTATGCCCATATTCAATCTCGTAACGCCGGTTTTCCCTACGAACGCATTGCATTTGAAAGAGCCTGAATACATCAGCGAAAAAGCGTAAACTTCTCCAAACGTTTCGTTTGCATCGCGGTCGCAAAGCATAACGAAAGGATTATGTTCGTGCGAGCTGCGTCCCGACGCGGAAGAGACCACCTTGCATCCCTCGGTGAGTCTTTCTCTTCTAAACTGTCTTTCGTTGCACCATTCGCCGGGGAAATGCACGATATCCATATCTGCTCTGCAAAAATCTTGAGACAAACTCATTGCTTTCGTCAGCCATACGCTTTTGCCGGAATGATTTTCAAGAGTGGTGTTTCTAATAAAGCAATTGTACTTTTCAAAAACGGTGAGAGACACTTTAAGCGTCAAATCGTGATATTTGTCCCACAAAGTTATTTCCAACGTTTCAGACTCGTTTTGCTCGTCTCGCACGTAAGGCAACGGGCAAAGCGTCGGTTTTCCCTTGTAAATACGATGCGAACGATAAAGGAAAATCAATTTGTCGTTTTGAAATCCCTCCACCTCCACAAGACTCGGTCTGCTATCCGCAAAATTTGTGAACGGCACTAAAAACAACGACGAATTGAAATGCATATCGCTCGTTTTACACTCGCGCACTTTGTCCTTATCGTAATACGTCGAATACCAATCGGGAGTAATAAATCCCTCGCTCTTTGCGTCGAATTCCGATATGTATTTGCCGAAATAGGGGCAAAGCACCGCCCCGTTTTCGCTTATTTGCAAGTACATAGACACCTTGCCGTTGGTAAGATGAAACAACTTTTCGTCTTTGAAAAATACAACAGACATTCAAAACCTCTCATCGACAAACGTCGACTATATCCTCTTGAGCCGGGGAGAGCAAACGCTCTCCCCGAGCCCACGGAATACTAATACTTATAACTGTTTAGACGATAAACTTATATTTAATCGTCCGATACGCCAACGAGAAACTACTCGTAACGCTTATGCGTTTTTACTCGTGATGACGATATTGCTGATGGTGCAATCCAAATCTCTGCTGAGGAAACTTACGACTACTCTACCCGTGTAAGAGTCGTTCCAGCCGTGCGTATGCTCAATCAAAACGTTGCCATTGGAGTCGGTTATCTTCATTTTAGTGTCTTGTCCGTTATCCATCAAACGAGTAAACACTACGTGATAGGTTGCGCCTTCTTCCAAACGAGTAGCGGTTTCGCCGTTTTTGTATTCCTCACCGCCGCTTCCAATGCCACCGGGTAAATCGGCGTTGATGTTCCAGCCCGTCCAACCCGCTTTATACTGAGACATCACGAGAGAACGTGCTTCTGCGCAAGCGGAATCGTATCTGTTGATAGTAATTGCCATTGCAGGCATTGCGTCTCTGCCGCCGAAAGCGTCGATGGTAATATCGAATTCAACCGTACCTTCGACGTTTGCAGCGAGAACGGCAGACGTTCCGATTGATTTTGCGCCGTGGTCTTTGACGTTCGTACTGCAAGTGCTATCCGCTGCGCCGACGAATTTAATGCTGCCGTTTTCACCGAAAACGGTATCTGCGAAAGAACCGTAGAACATTGATTTATCAGCATTTTTGAGATAATTATTAACAGCTTCTTCACCGAATTCAGCCGTAATTTTTGAATATTCGGCAGTACAACTTCCAAGGTTGAGTACGGGAACGGTGTCTCCGTCAAATCCCTCTACGCCGTTGTCCACATAGTACAATTGGTCGTTGATGTAAGCGTAGAAATCGTTGCCGTTACGAACTGCTGTGATTTTTACTTCGTCAAAATTGATTGCGCCGAGTGCGTGTTGGTTCCATACTTGCGAGCGGTCGGTAATCGTACCCCATTGCACGTTGTCGTTTTTGATAACCATCGTAACGGTTTTACGCGCCGTGAAGTTCGGGCCGGGGGAAAGTTGAAGTCCGTAATACGAATCAGTGCCGTTGAAGTGAGAAATACCCACTCTCGACCAAGTATCGCCGCCGTCCGGCTCGGTTACTTTTATCACTGCCGACGCAACGTAATACTTGCCTGCATCGCCGGTGAGCACTGCAAACGAGTTTTGCTTTCCGTTGGATTTAATAACGGGTGCGTCTGTGTACATACCGGAAAAATCAAATTTTTCCGTGTTGATTTTTGCATTTGCGATAGGGTCAACGACCGTAATTTCTATACTGTCGCTGACGCCGTCTTTCACGCTTGCGGTGATGGTGGTTTTACCTTTTGCAAGAGCCGTAACTACGCCGTTCTCGACCGTTGCGACTTCGTTGTTGGAACTTGTCCAAGATACGACTGCGTCTGCAGGTTGTTTGTTTGCCGTGAGCGTCAACGTAGCACCCGCTTTGATTTCTGCGGAAGCAACGTCTTCGATTGATATCGTATACGGAAAAACCGTGATGGTAACGCTGTCGCTGACGCCCTCTTTGACGGTTGCAGTAACGGTAACCGTACCTGCCTTCAAAGCCGTAACGACGCCGTTTTCAACCGTTGCGACGGTTGCGTCGGAAGTAGACCAATTAACAACTGCATCCGCAGGCTCTTTGGTAACGTTGAGCTGAAGCGTTTTGCCCTCGTACAAAGAGGAGTTTTCATTGGTTATATCAACCGAATATTTCACTTCAGTCGTTACGTCAGCGCCGCAATTGTCACATTTGCCGTCATTGTTTGCATCTACGTGGTTCGTACAAGTCTTATTGTTGCATCCGACGAATACGCCAAGACATAACGCAAGAATTAACACGACAACAACTAATGTTTTCTTCATAATTTTGCTCTCCTTTTTTTATTTATCCAGATTCGATTCGAATCTCAGGTTCGTAATTTGACCGGAAGCGTATTCTCCGCCTATCCACAACACGTATGCGCCCGTATATTTGGTCGTCAGAGAATCCCATTGCGTCGACTTGAAATCAAAGGTTATCTCGACGTCGTCGACCCACATCCTGAAAGTGGCCTTGTTGTTTTCAATCGTGCGCGTAACTTTAACGTGATGCGTTCCCGGTGCGTCGTCTGCAACTTTTTCGGAACTCTCCATCCAATAATACCAACCGGAACTGTCCTCGAAAGATTTCAGATAAGACCAGTTATAGAATCCTGCCGTCAAACCGTTTAACGAGGGTTGATTTGCGGATTTACCCAAAATGAACGTATCCACGGTATCTGCGCTCTCATAACGTGAGAGGTTGAGAGATATACCCGTTATTGCGTTCGTTTGAGCCTTGTTGTAACCGATATCCGTAACGTCGAATTCAACGGAGAAATTGCCAACGAGTTTTGCAGAGTCGCCTATACTCTTCACTTTGTTGTCTTTTGACATTACGGTGTTACTGCGGAAAGTGAACAGGTCGTTGCTCTCGTAATCTACGATATTCGCATTGGACGCATAGAAAGATTGTTTGAAATTGTCTTGTGCGAGAATTCCGTCTATTTCCGTATTGTCGGTCACGATTTTATAATCGGAAACGTCCACACAAACGTCTACGGCAACCATAATTGGTATAGTGGGCACATCGTCGTAAACGGCTGCATCGTCAACGTACATCAACTTGTCGTTGATGAGATAATAGTATTTGTTGTTATCCCTAAGCAAAGCAACCTTGACGGCATCGTTTGCCCAGTCTATATCGTTGAGCCCGTTTTCGCCCCACGTTTGAGAACGAGTGGTAATCGGTCCCCACGTTTCATTGGGCAAATCTTTTACGATAAACTTGTTGAACGTATTGCCTTGTCCGTCCACTCTCGGGCTGAAAATGAAATATCTAGTGGACGTTTCGCTCAGTCCGCTGCCGAAGCCTACGCCTTGCCAAGGCCACGCGGAAATCTGTTTCGTGATACGGAAACTTCCCTCGACGTAATAACGCGTTGCGCTCACGTTTGCAGCGTATAAAGAATGATAGCCTGCTTGATCATCCGAAAGCGTCAAGCTCACGTGCGGATTCTCGTCGTCGCATTGATTGGCGATATCCCAATAAGGCGAGCCCAGGTCGCTACGGAAAACGCCTTTCTTGACGGTGAACGCCACGCTCGCCGAAACGCTTGCGTCCTCTTTTGAGGATGCCTTAATCGCAACGTTACCCGTTGAAACGAAAGATACGAGACCGCTTGCTGAAACCGTTGCTACGTTCGTATCCGACGACGTCCAATCGACAAGCGCAGACGCATCGGAGGGAGAAACCTCTATACTGAGTTGCAACGTCTCTTCCACCCATTGAATTTGCTCGCCGGCGCCCTCTATGCGAATTTCCGTAGGCACAACCGCTTGTTCGACCGTAACGGTGATGCTCTTCTTGCAACGTTCGTCTTCGACTAGTTTGCAAACTATAGTCGCCGTGCCTGCTTTAAGTCCCGTTACAAGTCCTTTTTCGTTGACCGTAGCAATCGTTTCGTCGCTTGAAGAGAACACGACGTCCTTTTTCTCCGTACCCGTAACCGATGCCCTTATTTGTACGGTTTTGCCTGACTTAATCGTCGTAGGGCCTATTGCAGTCAAACGAATTACAGCCGTTCCGTCGTACGTATCTTGAGGGGTTTGCGGATCTGACGGCGAATCGTTGCACGCCACGAGCGCAAGACATAAGCAAACTATCAATAAAAGTGCAATAAATACTCTTTTGTTTGATGTCATAGGTTTTCCTCCTTGAATTACTTTATAACCAAACCGCTTTTAACGTCGAAAACGTGAATCTTACTCGTGTCGAACACGAGGTTAAATTCCATTTCCGGCATAACTTCGATTTGGGACGTTTTAACTTGAAAATCCGTGCCGAATAAATCGAAATGCAAGATATTCTCGCTTCCCAGCAATTCGGCAAACGTCGATTTTGCGTTGATTTCCGAAGATTTTTCACATCCGTTGAACATATTCGCCACGTATACGTGCTCGGGGCGAATACCCACTTTGACTCTACCTCCGTCAATTGCGCTTTCGTACCAGGAGAGCATATCGCTCAACTCCGCAAGCAATTCGCTCCTTCTGTTTTTCGCACGTTCTTCGGACAACTTTTTCTCTTTTATCCAAGCAAAAATGCCTTTTTTATTTGTATTTAGCGTCGTTTTCTTCTCGTCCTTTCTATAAATCTGAGCGGCGTTCATTCTTGCTATCGTTTCATCCGTCAAACTGTCGAAATCGTTGATTTGTCCGCTTATTTCACTGATTTTTGATTTTACGAACGCCTTGTATTTCTCATCGAAACCTATTGGCAAATCTATAACGAAACCGTTGTCGAACACAAGTTTTCCGTCGTGATATTCTGCCTCTATAACGTTCATTGCGGGGCTTCCGATAAACGTTGCGACGAAGAGATTGTTGGGTGAATTGTATACGTCTATCGCCTTGCCAGTTTGTTGAATAAAGCCTTTATTCATGACCACGATGGTGTTTGCCATAGTCATCGCTTCCGTTTGGTCGTGCGTAACGTAAATCGTGGTTGCGCCCACTTCTTTATGGATGCGGATAATCTCCGAACGCATTTGCACGCGCAACTTTGCGTCCAAATTGGAAAGCGGTTCATCCATCAGAAACAAATCCGCTTGTCTTACGATTGCTCTGCCGAGAGCGACTCTTTGCATTTGACCACCCGATAATTCTTTGGGTTTTCTGTCAAGATAGTCTCCCAAATCCAGTATTTCGGCAGCTTTGAAAACTCTCTCCTCTATCTCTTTCTTTGGCAATTTGCGTATCTTCAAACCAAACGCTATGTTATCGTATACGGACATTTGAGGATAAAGCGCGTAGCTCTGAAAAACCATCGCTATATTGCGGTCTTTGCTTTGCAAATAATTGCTGTACGCCTTATCGATATACAATGCGCCCGAAGTGATTTCTTCAAGTCCGGCTATCATTCTCAGTGTCGTGCTTTTCCCGCAGCCGGAAGGTCCGACCAACGCTACGAACTCGTTTTTGCCGACTTCGAGATTGAAATCGTACACGGCTTGCACGCCGTTCGGGTATATTTTGTTTACGTTTTGCAAGGAAACGAACGACGTAAGCGTTTCGTCAATCAGTTTGTTTTTGTTTTGTTTAAGCAATTCCTTTGCCTGTTTTTTGGTAACGAAAGTATCCATTTTTTCACCTTTAACGCTTTATACCGGTGCTGGCAACACCCTCGATAATCTTATTCTGTGCGATTAGATACACGATAAATATAGGCACCATGGCGATCACCGCACTCGCCAAAGACAACGTTATCGACTCGTAGGCTTCGCATTGGTCGGATATGACTTTAAGCCCGTAAGCCAAAGTCCATGTATCGCGAGGAGCGTTGCCGATTATCAATTGTGCCCATTGTACGTCATTCCACGCCCCCATAAAGCCGAACAGTCCTTGCACGAACAACGCGGACTTGCCGAGAGGCAAAACGACCTTTAGGAAAATCGTGAAGTTGCTTGCTCCGTCCATTCTTGCGTTTTCCACCAAATCCTTGGGAATATTCAAGAAAAACTGCCTTATCAAAAATACGCCGTAAACTCCACTGAAAGTCGGCAATATCAATCCCATAAGCGACTTGTAGGCTCCGAGGAGATTCATATTTATCAACTGCGGCGTGGTAGACACTATCCCCGGAATCGTCATCGTGCATACTAAGAAGTAAAATATCTTGTTAGAATACTTAAAATCAAGGAATACGAACGCATAAGCGGCAAGCGACGCTATCAGCAGATAGACCAGCGTTCCGCCCACTGCGACGATCAAAGAATTGAGCAACCAGTTCCAAATCGGGTACCACTCGTTCGCTCTGCTCGGGTTATATTCCGTCTTTGAAAACAGTTCTTTGTATCCGTTCAACGTAAACGCGTCCCAGTTGGACGGGAAAAACTTTTCGGGATGAGAAAATACGTCGCCGCTTTCACGGAAAGAACCCGCTATGCCCCACACCAACGGCAAGATCATAAATACCGCCACGATCGCAAGCAACACGAAGGAAACGGTTTTATTTATTTTCTTTCCACTGTCTAAACCTTTCAACACGTTTGTGGCCTCCTTTGTGATTTCTGTCGATCGTGAGCTGGACGACGGATATGGCGATGATAATAATACCAAGGCATATGCCCATTGCCGCCGCATAGCCGAACGCTCTCGAATTGGAACCTGCAAGCAAGTCCTGAATGCGGTATACCGCCGATTTCATTTCGTTCAAATCGGGATTGTTGCTTCCTAAAATATAAATCTGTCCGTAGACGTTCATATACCCTATCAACGTCGTAAACAAGGTCAAGAACAACTGCGGTCTGATACCCGGCAAAGTAACGTGCCAAAACTTTTTCCAAGCGGAACATCCGTCGACGTTTGCCGCCTCGTATAACGTTTTGTCCACGTTTTCCAACCCTGCGCAGAATATTATAAAGTTTCCGCCGATGCCGCACCATATACAAAGCAAGCCAATCATAAACCAGCATGCGTTCACTTCGCCGAACCAGTCCGTCGTCAAATTGAAAACGGAGTTTATCCAACCGTAATGTGCGTCAAAAAGGCGCATTAGTATCAAACCCGTCGCCGTCAACGGGAAAATACTCGGAACGTATATAGCGGCTCTGAATATCTTGTATCCCGGAGGTTTTTGATTTATCAACAGCGCCAATGCCAAAGGAATAATTATCGATAAAGGCACTATGCATGCACAAAACTTAACGGTTGTCCAAACGGACGACCAAAAATCTTTGGCTATCGCAGTATCTCCAAACAAAACTTTGAAATTGTCTAACGTGCCAAATTCTTCTGGCAGAAAGGACTTTGAAGAAAACTTTGAAAACGACATCACGATGCCGAAAACCAACGGAAAAACGAAAAACATCAAAAAACTTACCGTATACGGTCCTAAAAACGAACCGACGGATAACGTCTTTCTGGCTATGCTTATAGAATGCTCCCGTTTTTGGGCGTATTCTTTTACGTTTACCAACTTTGTTCTCATTATTTTCTCCGACTTATCATTTCTCGGCGTCAGCCAACCGTCTTTGATGGATAATTGACCGACGCCTACTTATACTTCGATTGCGCTTGCCGTCAAAAACGGCAATGCGACTTTATTTGTACAAATTAATATAATCGACGCAATCCTTATACTCTTTATCCAACAGAGCCTTTATGCTCGTGTCCTTATGGGAGGACGAAATGGATTTTTGAGCGGCTTGCTTGAAATACGTATCGACGTACGAATAATAGTTGGTAGGAGGCACGACGACGTAGTCGGTAGCCGTTCCCCAGTATTTCACGTACGCTTCATACGCAGGATCGGAGGTGTATTCCGACGCATTTGCAACAGACTTAACCGCAGGCAAGTGTCCTCTCTTTGCCCACTCAATACCGCCGTTGTTTGCCATATATTCCATAAACAAAGTCGCTGCACACGCTTTGGTGAAACTCTTCGTCGTTTTGAGCAACGTTATTGCGTGTCCTTCGCCTTTTATACTGTTTGCATATTCCTTGGAGGAGTCTTTTGCAAACATTCCGGAAAGAGAGCGGGTGATAATATTGGAAGAGCCCCCGTCTTTTGCAAACAATGCGTCGAACGTTGACAATTCTTTTTGCCACGCCCACGGACCTTGCAATTTGAAGATGCACGTGCCTTTTTTGAAAGGAGTATCGCCAACGTCGTAAGAAGAGCCGTAATTCTTGCTCATCGCGTACTTGTTGGTTGAAGTTGCGGACGGGAAAATCCAATCTCTCAACACTTGCAATCCGTTTGCCGTTTCTTGCGTGTTCCAGCCGGGCATTCCATTTGAATCGACGATTTTTCCGCCGTTTTGCACTGCTGCGGTATAATCGACGAATTCGTGCACCCACATATCGCCGAAAGATATCGGGAATGCTGTATACGCCTCTGCAGTGGACGCTTTGCGCCATTCCGTCGAGCCGTAGTTCTCGGAGTTTTCGCCTCTAATCCACAAATTATTCTCCGCTGCAAGTTTTGCAGCCCTGTCGCACACGTCTACGAGTTCCGTATAATTGGTGGGAATAGGCAGATTATTCTTGTCGAGAATATCCTTGCGCATGCAAAGAATCGCCGAGTGACAATCGATTGGTACACCGTAGGCGGTATTGCCAACGGTTACGGATTCAAGCAAAGAATCGACGAAATCGCTCTTGTCAAACACTGCTCCGCTCTTTTCAAAGAAGAAATCCACTTGTTGGAGCCAGTTGTTGTCGACGTATTCCGCCGTGCGCGAGCCGTGATTGAACAACATATCGGGAGCGTTCTCTTTGTCAAATTGCATCGTATTGCTGAGCAACGTTTCGAGGTCGTAACGAGTAATATGTCGCACTTCAACGTTTATCATACCTTTGTACATATCGTTAAAGCGCGCGATTATGTCGTCTTGCGTATTTGCGTCGTCGCCCGTCGTAACGCTCCACATAGACAATTTGACGTTGTTGTAAATGATGTTGCCGTCTGCGTCTCTTTGGATGTCGCCGTCGCCTTCCAAGATAATATCGTCGTCATCGTGATTGCATCCCGTCAAAACGAACGTCGAAAGGGATATCACTAAAAGCAACGCGACGATCAATGCTATCGCTTTTTTCATATATTTTTCTCCTAATTATGTTTCACTACGGTAGGACCGAGTATATCTTTTCCGATTGACGCCTTGCGTCCCTCCACGTACGGCATATCGTTTTCATCCCAAAGCAATTTATCCATAAAAGCAATTCTCTCTCCAGGATTTTCGCCGTCCAAATAGAAACCGTGATAGAACAACCAATAATCGCCCGCAAAGTCTTGAACGACCGTATTGTGTCCCACTCCCACGACTTTATCGCTCGGAGAAATGACCTCTTCTCCGTACGGCTCTTTATCAAGGGTGATTCCGTCGTGCGTCGCAAACTTTTCAAGGAAATTATCGCAAACGCCGACTCTAACTCTATATGTCGAATCTTTTCCGCTAAGGCACGTTCCTTGCGAGCCGAAATAATACAGTTTGCCGTTGCGCTTTATTATATAACTGCCCTCGTAATTTATATTGACGTTCATTTTTCCATCGGTGTTGTCGTCAATTAAATAAGTGATATGATCTTTTACGCTGTCGCCGTAAAACAGCTCAGTGCCGTCGTCGGTCAACAACGTTGCGGCGATCCCGTAGAAACTTCCCCATACGATATATAGGTCGTCGCCGTCGTAAAAGGGTTGAGGATCTATGCCGTTACGCACGCCCGTCATTTCCTGATCGAGCAATTTGCCGTAATGCGTCCACGGTCCGTAAGGAGTCGGACTCGTAGCAACACCGATACCGGGGTTGCTATCGCCCCAAAGCGAAAGCGAATAATAATAGTTGTAGCGGTCTCCCACTTTTATGACGGAAGGAGCCCATACGCCTGCGTTTTTGTCGTGCCAATTCAACGCGTCGTGGTGTCCGTCGAACACGCTTCCAACCCACGTCCAATCCACAAGGTTTTCGCTTCTGAAAATAGGTCCTCTGTCGTACAATATCCCTTTGTCGCCCATTTCGCATTGAGTGTTGGTGCAGTACATATAAAAGTAACCGCTCTCGTCGTCGCGCAAAATGTCGGGGTCTGCGACGGTTACGAAATACTCCGAACCGTCCTGTTTATAGAACTTCAAGGGATTGGCGTAATGCGCATTGGTATACGTCCAATCATCATTATCGGTTTTATCGGTGGTATCGGTGGTATCATTCGCGTTGCCGTTATTTCCGGGTGAAGAAGGATTGCATCCAAACAAACATAACAACGCAAATAAGGTTATAAATAAGATTGCCGAAAGTTTTCTCATATTATTCCTGCTCCTCCAAAAGCGAAATATACGGACCCGGGCGCGTTTGATGATTTGACGCCTTGTTGTTTTCGACGCGAGGCATTCCCGTGGTATCGTCCCAAATAAGTTTGTCCAAATACAATACGCGGTATCCGGAATTGTTGGTTGTATCGTAACCGTGATAGAGCAACCAATACTCTCCGGCGTCGTCGGTTGCCACGGCGCAGTGTCCCACGCCCATTGCACCCGAAGTGGACGGCGCAACTACCGTATCGCCCCTGTTCGGTCCGAACATATTTCTTCCCTTGGAATCGAGATACGGTCCTTTTAAATCCTTAGAACGCGCGCACACGACGCGATACGTGGAATTATTTCCGCTAAGGCACGTACCCGTGGATAGCAACAAATAGTACCAACCGTCTTTTTTGATTATCAAACTCGCCTCGTAATTGTTCATATCATAGACTTCGTATCCGCCAAGCGCAACCTTGTTTTGCTTTTGATAATCAAGACCGCCCTCGAGAGCAAGACCGTCGGAGGTGAGTTGAATAAGCGTGATAAGTCCGCCGTACGAACCGAAAACCATATACAGATTTTCGCCGTCAACGAATACGTGAGGATCTATGGAGTTCGTAACGCCTATTTCGTTACTGTTGAAGAGTTTGCCGTAATGCGTCCACGGTCCGTAAGGAGTCGGGCTTGTGGCAACGCCGATACCGGGATTGGTGTCGCTGCCGACGGATAAAGAATAGTAATAATTCCACCTGTCGTTGACTTTTACCACGGTGGGAGCCCAAACCCCTGCACCGCTCGTGCCCCAATCGGGAACATAATTTGCAAAAACGTCGGAAACGTATTCCCAAGATTGCATATCCACCGATTTCCAAACGGGACCGCGCTTAAAAGCAATCGTCGGGGAATAGACTTCCGTTTGCGTACAATACATATAATACGTGCCGTCGTCATCGCGCACGATATACGGGTCCGCCTGATAAGTCCTTTTCCTTTCACCGTTGACGAGAGGATAAATCGGATTGCTGTAATCGTTGTTTTTCGCAATCGGTTTTTCTACCCGATTATCGGACGGTGAACTTGGATTGCTCGGATTATCGCCTTTATCGCAGGCGACAAAAGCCAATAAGCAAAACGCCAAAATCATTACGAACAGAAGCATTAAGTGTTTTTTCACGATAAACCTTCCTTCCGACAACCGCCAAAGAAACGGGAATCGTTTTTCAATCATATTTTAATGGGGTTGAATGCACAATTTCAATACCGATATTCGAAAAATGTTTTGTATTTTTATGTTTTTGATAAATATACGAAACAAAAATCGCTTTTAATTGACGAAATGCACGTTTGCTGATAAAATGAATTTACCATGATGACGACGACAGATTGTAATTCAAACAACAAATTTAAACGACTTTCGGAAGCGGTGGCACAACCTCTCGCTTTGGAAAACTGGTATTCGGAGACTTTCTTCTCCGATTTCGTTATGGACTACCACACCCATCCGCAAATAGAAATTATGTATTGCGTGCGAGGTCAATTCGACTTCGTATATAAGTTGAGCGAAACGGACACCGAATCGTATATAGAAACCGTAAATCAAAACTGTTTTATTATCGTCAACACGGGGTATTATCATAAAATCGCCAATCTATCGCAAGCAACAAAAATAATCAACCTGGAATTTTTGCCCTGTGACGCATCATTGCTCGGTGATACGACTCTCACCGAAACCACGTTCCAACTACCGCTGCAAAAACTGTTTTCGTTTTGCGAAGATTTGAAAAAAATAATCGATAAGGACAAAAACTACTACATCTTCATTGACAATAACAACGTTTTGAGCACCATGAAAGAGCTCGTCCACAAAATGGCGACCCCCTGCCCCGTAGGCGAACGCAACCTTCAAGTATCTTTGTTAACCACCAATTTGTTTATAGACATATCTCACTGTATTTCTCCCGAGAGCCACAAAAAAACGGGCATAGTATACGTCGACTCGGCAATGGTCTATATCAACAAACACTTTTTGTCCAAAATATCCGTGCAAGAGATAGCGTCGTCCGTGGGAATATCCAGCGTTTACCTTCAAAAGCTGTTCAAAATGCAATACGGCAAAACGATACACGCCGTGATAACCGAAAAACGCATCATTCAAGCAAAGCATTTGTTGGAGCAAAGTAATCTCGGCATAGAGGAAATCGCAAAACAATGCGGTTTTGGTAGCCGAGAACAGTTTTCCTACGATTTCTGCAAACTGGAAGGGTGTTCTCCCTCAAAGCACCGCAAAAAAACAAGCGTGCAAAAAATACGTTCCTTTTCACACTACGGAGAAACCAAAATCACTCAAAACGAGTAATCTACGTCTCTGCTACGCAAATTGCGTCCCTGCCACCCGTGAAACGGGATTCGTAGCGAGCAAGGCAAGCGTAATAGCGGAGAGTACACCAAGACGACAATTGAGCGGAACTATGATTTGAGTGTAGATTCTGCTTGATTTGATAGCGGTAATTGGCGTCGCGGTTAGTGATTGCGAAAACAAATGCGGTTTATGGCAATAAGCCGTGCTTGTTGTCATCACCGCGATGCCGTTTGAGCAATCTCGTCAGCCACGAGAAGTGGGTTCTCCCACCGCTATCCGCACGCGGTGGCATAAGTCTTTGCAAAGCAAAGAACATCTAAATATGTACAGTCTATAAATTTAGTGTTTGAAACCTATCCGCCTCGCGATTTTTAAAAATCTCACCTTACATGCCCATAATCGTAAAATGGCCGTACGTTTGAAGGCAATTTTCCGCCCACTCCGCAACGTCGTCGATAAATCTATGTATTCATTAATTGTGTAGACTTAAAATGTTTTTAGGCACTTTTCTCTCATAAATGATTTTATAGCTTCTTCATCTCTTCCTTCGTAATACTTAACAAGCATTTTTTTGTATTCTGGAACAAGATTTTGAGGAACGACCATTAAACCACCTGCGTGCGAAATCAGGTAATGGTTTGCAAATATTATTGCCGTACGTTTGTTGCCGTCATTAAAAATCTGCGTTTTCATAACATATAGGGCCAATTCGATTGCAACTTGGACGACATCGTCACTACTCTTTATGATATTATCAATATCTTCTTTTACTTGATGCTCAATCGGAATAGGCGGAATATAAGATGTGCCACCTATTGTAACCGGTACTGCTCTGATTCGACCGCCTTGCTGATAAAAGCCTTCATTTACCAATCTTGCGATATATTGACAAACGTAATAATTTGTTTCTGATAGAATTACGTCTTTATCTAGCACAAATTCCCATGCGTGTTTCAAATTCAAAATCTTCTGCACATCTTCTGCGCTTACGTTATTAACTTTTCCGTTGTCAATTATGAGTTCGGTATCAGGGAACGTTGTGGCAACCCCCTCCAACACGGCTTGGTCATAAATAATAGATTTCATATTCGAGCGCGCGAAATCAATATTCAAAACAACATTTGCCGATAGTTCATCATGACTATAGCCATAAGATGCAAGTTGCTTTTCAATATCACGAATCGCTTTTTTAATTTCCCTTGCATCCTTTATGCTTTTTAGCAGCACTTGATGAAGTTCTTCGGAATATGGGCCGACGTATGTTGACGTCTTTCTACCCGCTTCCCTTTTCCTAATATAAAGATATTTTTTATCTGATACTTCTTTTATTTCAACAACTCCATCATAAGGGATAAGGTTAAGTCTTGCCTGATATTCAGCTTTAGTCCTTAACAACTCTTGAATCATTTCGAAATTGTTTTCCATGATATTTTACTCCTTTAATTATTTAGGGGACAATTTATAACTGAATTGTATCATTTTGCCCCCTAAATTACAAGTAATTATGTCAATAATTTTTCGTTTCTATTCGTAAGATAAGAAACATGTGATTTTGTTACAAACATGTTTCATCTATCTTTCAATTAAATTTCAATGTGTCATTTTAGTACTTCACTACTGTTTAATTATCATTTGAAAGCAGTCCTTTTTGCTTACATTAGTGTTCTGGTTTTTGTGAAAAATAAGCCCTATACTGATGACGTAATCAAAAGCGAGGACAAGCGAACGACTGTTGATTGCGGACTGAATTCAGATAAAGGTGGCCACCTTCCGAAACAAGTCGCAAGAAACGGAATGTTTCACAATCAAGACTTTATGATTACAAAACTACAACTTAATATACCAATTTCGCGCTTAGCTAACGGCAACACGGGCAAAGACAAATCACTATGCTGCACTATCGGCACAACGGGTAAAGGAGAATTTTTCAATGGCAAATAAATATGGCGAACGCAGATGGAGCGTGCCTTCCAAGAGAGCGAAGGACTACGCGTCGGAGCGTAAGAACAAGGTGCACGAACACGGTGCAAAAGAAGGCAAACAACTTACGGATTATGAGGCAGGACTTCGCTCCGGATACTTGCAAGCACAATCGGATCACGCAGGTCTGTACAAGTACAAAAAGGCTCTCGGCGAAGGCAAATCCAAATCCGAGGCAAGAACCATCTCTCGTACTATCGGGAAGAAAAAATAAGGAGAAAATAAGCAATGGATAAGAAAATCTTTGTAGAAAGAGAAACTTACGAGAAAAACGGCAAGCAGTATTTTACATACTTCATCAAAGGCGTTGTGCGCGGTATCGAAGCAAGAGTGCAACTTATGCCCCCGGACTTCACAGGTTACACGGTTTTGGATATCGTTTTCGGCAATGAAAACAAAGCGGAACTCGTTGTAACGCCCTACGAAATCAAGGATGAGAAAACTGGCAAAGTCGTTTCGGGCAACACCTATGGCGTACGTTCTTTTGACGAAGACGGCGAAGTTTACGAATGCAAGATTCAGCCGTTCAAATCATCGGACAGAGCATTGCTCAATATGCTTATCAGATAAATAAGCGTCACGGAATACGGCTTGAAATACAGCCGTATTTCTTTCAAAAAAATGGAGGAATTAATATGAATCAAGAAAAGAAAAACAGTATCAAATGGATTGCGACACTTATGGCAATCATAGTTCTTTTTGCAGGCGTCGGCGCAGCGCTGGGGCTTGTAATTCAGCAAATGAAACAAAACAACACCGACACGCCTATTGCATCGGGTGATGGCAAAGATATGTTTGAAGGTCAAATATATGAAATGCCTTCCGTACTTGCATTTTCGGCAGACGCAACGACTGCGGCAGACTCCGGTCATACGGCATCTGTAACTCTTACTGCAACCGTCCTTCCCGTCGAGGCAACCAACAAACTCGTGGATTGGAGCGTTGCATGGGGTGTTACAAAACAACACGGAAGTGAAAACGTCACTGACTACGTTACCGTAAATCCGAAAAGCGACGGTAGCAATATCGCGACCGTAACTTGTAAGAAAGCATTCGGTGACGATGAAATCATCATCACGGTTACGACGAGAGAAGGCGGATTTACAGCAAAATGTCAAGTGCTTTATGTCGGTGCGCCCACTTCTATCAAAGTGACGCCCACCGGAGCAAAAACCATCACCGATAGCAAGTGGAACAACGCAAAAATTGTGGAAATTGAAAGTTCAAAGACCTACAATTTCAATCTCTCGCTTGACAATGAGTTTGGCCTTGTAGGAAGTTCGTTCACTCCCAAATACAAAATCTCCGCTGTTGCTTATGGCGCAATCAAGGTTAAGAAAGACCTTTACAAATCTGGCACCTATCAAAGCACGGATTATGGCACGGTTGATTATGTTGTTCAGGACGTATTTGAATCGGCAGGATATATTTGGACTTCGTTTCAAAAACCGGGTGGATATGTGAGCGTCAACAAGTTCTCAATCGAGAACGGCAAGTTGAAAGTTATCGGTGGTAGTATGCCTTCGTCTTACTACGGCATTTCGGCAGATCCTTCTCGCAAAGTCGTTGAGTCTTTTGACAGTTATGTGGACGGCAAACTCCCCTATGTAACTATCACGGTCACCGAAGTGAAAACGGGTATCAGCACCACCATCAGCATTCGTACGGTATCAGGCGTGCAAAGCGTATCGCTTTCCGATTCTACGCTTTCGTTTTAATTAGAGGTGGAGCATGAAAAAGCAAATGAATGTTGGCAAGACGATTGCCGTAATCGTATGTGTATTGCTCTTGGTGCTTGCCGTCGGTTCTATTGCTTTCTTCACTAATGGTTTTACATCTGATTTCAAAACTTTTTATGTTGAAAGCGATGGAAAGCGAATGCTCTCGGACTATGACAACTACATAATGAAGCAGGACACGGAAAACAAATTCGTTGTCAAATACACTTTCGGAGCAGTCAATAAGGACATAAGCGGTTATACCGTAAAGATTGTTCCGAATGTGTCGCACGACAATGATTTTGATTTCACGGTGGACGGAGAGATATACAGTTTCGGCGCGGAAGAAGATCTCACAAAAGGCTTTGACATTACCCAAAACGAAAACGATTTCGTTATCAAAGGTAACTACACAATGCAAAGCATTTTGCAAAGGCTTTATCCCGATAAAGAAGTGTCTTTCAATTCGGGCGACGTGGACAATTCCGTAGATAATTTCACGCTAATTGTTTACTCGTACAACGGCGAAGCGGTGATTAAAATCAGTTTCCATAATTACGTTGCGGTGGAAGGTGTCACGCTGCAAGAACAACTCGTATTCGAGGTACAGCCGGATGGCACAATCAAAGCAAAATAGCCGTTTGGTTATGGCAATACTCTTGGTCCTTTGCACCATCGTTTTGATGATGCAAGGGACACCGCAAATTGCGTATGCGTCAAGTGAAAACTCGTTTGACACCACGAACGTTTTGGATGACCTTTTGTCATCCACCATAGACGGAAAGCCTTTCGATTTAAAAGACTATCCGTACAACGAAAACGGGACGCTGCGCATTGTGAGTTTTATAGAGTATTGCTACTCGTTCAAATCCAATATGCGAGCAAATTACGGACTTTATCTGCTGATTTATAACCCACAAGCCTTGAATTTGTCAACAAACAGCAAACAGAACAAAATTCAAATGGCTGTAAGTTATGACAAAAACGGCACGCCTACAAGGTATGAAAAGTTTGATTTGCAGTTCTGCAGTAAGTCATCCAACGACTATAAAAATCTGTTCTACAAATACAAAATCCTAGATAGAAAAATAGCGGACAAGACCTTTGCGGAACGTGTAAATACCAACGAGCGCAGATACGATATTTCGGGTATAGAACTCGTAACGTACGGGGATAAAAACGCTACCGAATACGGCGTCGGCGGCACATATACTTTCACGGGATATTCGGAAGGATACGGTCCAGACGCCAATGCAAAATCTACGTTGAATTGCGTTGTGCAAGACCTTGAAACCTTAAAGCTCGAAGTGCATCACACATCCTTTAGAACCAACGTTTCAAGCAAAGGCAAAGACCATTACAACGAAGTCAACTCGGTGTATTTCTCTATCCCCGAACGAATCTATCAAGAGTACGGAAAGTTGCAAAAGATACGCGCGGAATGGTGGGAGTACAAGACCAAACTTGCCGCTATCACTTCCAACGAAGCGTTCTATCAAAAGATGCTTGCAGGCTCAAAACTCAAAACCGAGAAAGATCAAAACAATCCGCAAATTCCATATAGACTCTTCACGGGTTACAAGGTTGAGCAAACATCAAATCAATTTCATGGATATACATCGATTGAATATGATTGGTGTTTCAACGAGCGTACCAATTATGAAGAGACAACCGGCGGCGCAGTTTTCAATTCTACGAAAGTGAGCAAGGCAAACAGTCAGTCGGATATGATGCCAATGGTTTTCTATTCGCCATATGTCGATTTGGATGAAGTCTTTGACTTCCTTTTCTCAAAACCCGTTGCGGGCGACGTCGCGGCCAACAGAGTTGCCGAATATATCTATGGATATTCCAACGAACTCGGCAACGGATATATAGACTGCAACGGACGAGAGATAAGCAAGGACTTGTTTGAATCTTTCGTTGATGAAGGACGCCAAATGGGACATAATGACAAAACCATTGACCTTGCCGACACGTTCAATCTTATGAGCTATGACTCCAACCACTCGTGGTGGGACAAACTCTGGGACTATGGTTTTTCGTGGCCTCAAACAAGTGGCGACTATAAGGACATCTCGCCCATCTATGAAGTGAAAGCGGATGACCTGATTGCCGATGACTACGGCGTATCTCAAAGATTGCTCGTGAACAAGAACGACGTCGCAAGTTTGAGAGCGTTCCATGCAAAAGAGAGTGCGCTCAACAGACGAGTGGTATTGTTCAGATTTGCAAACACGGACTATTTCTCTCAAGCGTGCGGACGAAGTGACAACGAAGGCAATTATGTTCCCGAGGACGAGGCTGACACCTATATTGCAAGCGAAACCATATTCCTTGACTTTGACATCATAGAACTGACTTTCAACAAGGACGGCGTATATCACGTCATTCCCGTTGTGTCCAGTCCTACCGACGTTATAAACGGATTTACCGTTCCGGCACAGAAGTTGGAATGGTGGAAGATAATCATTGCGGTTATCATTCTCGTCATTTGCTTTATACTTCTTGCGCCGATACTGCCGTATATCTTCAAAGGAATTTGGCTCGTTATTTGCGCTCCGTTCAAGGCGATAAAATCCGTCAAAGGAAGACGTAAAGCAAAGCATAAATCACAAGTCGATAATAGTGACAAAACGCGCAAGGAGATACAATGAAAACAGTGAAAAGAATCGTATGTATTCTGCTCATTATTTTGGTTGTATTTGCAGTCGGCTACTTGATATTTACAGGTAGCCGATTGCCTTCTATTACGACCGATAACGAGACAAGAATACTCAATGTAGCAACCAATATAGGAGGCGGCTTATGAGCAAGAAAAACATAGCGTACATAGTGATAAGCGTGCTTGTTACAATAGCGTTTATATTACTTGCAGCACTTGTGTTCAAAACGTCCTATATTCGCATATTCGAGAATTTAACCGACTTAATACACTCGATAAAATATTACTTCTGCAAATTATTCGGTATAGATGCAGAATTAAATCCGAGCATTCTCGACGGCTCAAACGTTATAAAATGGAAGTCTATACTTCCATCTGACTTTGGCGATTTCAAAGTCAAATTCTTTGAGTTTTGGAGATTGTTTGCGAACCTTGACAACTTCATATTCTATGGTAAAATCGTAGGAGAAAAACTGGGTGTCGCGGCACAAATTCTCGTGATAGTTTTGCCCTTTGTTTTTGTGCTTTTCGTTGTTATAAAAAAGCTATATTCAACCCCTAACACAAAGCATAACAAGGACTCGAAACCACTACAAATTCACAAGGCAATTTCACGGAAAATAACATACCCGACAAGGCAATTTATCATAGGATATTTTGCCTTTTTAAGCTGTCAAAAATGGATACCGATTGTGTGGGCAATCATTTGGTTTTGTAGCCTGAATTTGACGAGCATCGTCATATCGTTCTTTGCGTACTTTTTGTATTTCTCGGTGTCGTTTGACTTCGTTTCGATATACACGATTTCAAGGAAACTCATCATAGATTTGCAAGTGATTTTCAAGCATTTTCCGTGGTGGAGTTTACTGCCTTTTACATGGCTCATTTTCGAGTACATTAGGCGTAAAATCGCAGTGGATATTTTACGTCATAAAGAGGCTCAAAATTGCGGCTTCATAAACGCCCTTCCGATAGTGTCTATGACTTGCGGAAGCATGGGTAAACGCAAGACCACAATCATTACGGATATGGCACTTTCGCAAGACGTTATGTTTAGGCAGAAAGCGCTTGAACTCTTGCAGAAAAACGATATGCGTTTCCCATCCTTTCCGTGGATTGCACTTGAAATGGAAGTGCGCAAATGTATGGAGCATCACGTCATCTATAATCTTGCGAGCATCGAGAAATGGATGAAATTGAAACGAGAGCGTTTTGAAAAACACCATAATGCAAAGTGGCAGTTGTACGGGTATGACTATGACCTATACGGACTTACATATAATGACGAGCTCAAAACGTATTATCTTTTTGACGTGTTGACGAACTATGTAAAGTTGTACTTTATATACGTCATAGAATCCAGCCTTATTGTGTCCAACTATTCCGTGCGAGAAGATAGCGTGCTTATGGACGGTGGCAATTTCCCGATATGGAGTGCGGACTTCTTTGTAAAGCGTGATAAGACGAACAGTCACAATGCACACATTCTCGACTTCGATACTTTGCGTCTTGGACGAAAGGTCATTGCGGACAATATCAACAACGGCAGTTTTGAGTTCGGCGTTGTGCTTATAACCGAAGTGGGTAAAGAGCGTGGCAACAACCTTGAGTTGAAAGAAGTCAAGAAAGGCACGTTTGAAACAAACCAAAAGAACGACCTTTTCAATAACTGGCTCAAAATGTGTAGGCACTCGGCAACCGTTGAGAACTTCCCGTTCATAAAAGTTTTCACTGATGAGCAACGCCCTGAAAGTTGGGGCGCAGACGCACGAGATCTTGCCGACATTGTGACGATTATCTCTACCGGAGAAACTCACGTTGCTTTGCCGTTTTATACGCTTGAAGAAATGATAGCGGAAAAGGCGTTCAAGTGGTTTATAAAACTGTATTACAATTTCCGTTACAAGCGCGGAGACAACACGCTGTTTATGCATACGCTCAAATGGCTTGTGAATTTGCTGTATCAGCGCAACTTGAAAATCTATAACAAGTACGGATACTCAACCGTGTTCGTACAGACTGAGCAAGGCACTATGGACGGCAAGAAACATCGCGAGCGATACAATCTTATGAATTACAAGATTTATAAGGAGCGTTTCTCGACAGACTGTTTTTCGGATTATTTCAGCGATATGGCAATAAAAGCAAAGGTCGGCTTGAACGACTATATCACTTATGCGACCGAGAAAGCGAGCGTGGAAGAACTAAAACAACAGCACAGTTATTTCATAGATGCGCTTTATCGTGACAGGGGGTGATGTATATGTTTTACAAAGACGCAAAGGTTTATAGCGACGGCAGTCACTACATTGCCATCCCGCATACAAGCAATCCGTGCAAGCGCAAGCGTGTCATTGAAAATCCCGTCGAAGTCACCGAAGATATGCAAATTATAAGCATATCAAGCGACGAACCCGAAATGCAAGAAATTATGTCACAAGAAATTAAAGACGAATGGAATTTTGCAGATATGACACCGGTTGAATTGGATGATATGCCGTTTGACGTTGAGCCGCCAAAGCCTAAGAAAATGTTTGTAAAACGGAGCGAAGTCTTTGAAAAGTTATATGTCGAATCCGATGGTATGAGCAAGAACACAAGGCGTATGTTTTTGTGCAAAGGTATGCGTCCGTATTTTACAAAAGAGCAAGATGCAGATGCTTATGTTGGTTCCAAATTGGATGCCAAACTCAAGAGCCTTATAGCGAGAAAAACACGTTTTATACGCAAGGCATACCTTAACGATTTCAACTACTTCGTGACGTTCACATACGACGATACCAAGCACGATGAAGCGTCATTTAGGAGGAAGTTGAGCATGTGTTTCAACACGTTTCAAAAGCGTAAAGGTTGGCGATATATGGGCGTGTGGGAGCGTGCGCCAAAGACGAAAAGACTTCACTTCCACGGACTGTTTTATATACCCGAAGGCACTATTCCGGGCAATATGATTGAGAAGAAGGATTTTAATCTCAATACACACAAAATGCAGTTAACGTTGCAAAGTGAATACTTTAACTCTCGTTTTGGACGAAACGACTTTGAACGCATAGATGATAACCTCGTGAAAATGGGCAACGCAATGGCATACATTTTGAAGTACATTGACAAGACTCACGAGAAGATTGTTTACTCTCGGAAACTCCCCGTCTATGTTATTTCGGACATAGACGAAAACGATGTACTATGCGGTATAGGCGTTGAAGAAAAAAAACTGTTGTTGCAAGACAAATTTATGTGTTACGACGAAGGCGAACAGATAGGCGTAATAAGCCAAAAGACAAAATCGCGCCTACGAACTTCCAACTAAAAACCACTGAAGATTCCGAGGCAAGACACCAGCAACGGCATGACGGATAAGCGAGGATTTCGCCAAGCGG
>URIX01000002.1 GCA_900547975.1 uncultured Eubacteriales bacterium
ATTGCCTCGCAAACTCCGAAGTCCAAACACGTGAGGAAGGGGGATGCTTTATTTTAGAGTTCACGCCGTCGAACTTTTGTAGAGGAAGAACAACCACGTGAGGAAGGGGAAAACTTTATTTTTAGGAAATAATTTTGCCTAAAATCTTTTTCAAAAACGAAATTTTTTTGCATATTACCCATACCGCCGTCATAGAGTTTAGCAAACAGAATCGGAGGAGTTTATGGATAAATTTGACCTTTATCGCGATATTGCCTCACGAACCGGCGGCGATATTTACGTCGGTGTCGTGGGCCCTGTGCGTACCGGCAAGTCTACGCTTATCAAACAAGTGATGCAACAATTCGTCATCGACGGCATCGCAAATCCGGACGACCGCTCGCGCGCAATCGACGAAATTCCGCAGTCCGCTGACGGAAAAACCATTATGACAACGCAACCGAGATTCGTCCCCAACGAGGCGGTCAGAGTGTCGGTGGGCGAGAATATCGCCGTCAATATGCGCCTTATAGATTGCGTGGGCTATCTCGTGGACGGCGCGCTCGGCGCGGAAAAAGACGGCAAAGAACGAATGGTTTCGACGCCGTGGTCGAGCGAGGATATGCCTTTTTCAAAAGCCGCCGAAATCGGCACGCAAAAGGTTATAAAAGAGCATAGTACGATTGCGCTTGCCGTCACCACCGACGGTAGTTTCGGCTCGATATCGAGGCAAGACTACGTCAAAGCAGAGGAAAGAGTCATATCCGAACTCAAAGAGTGCAAAAAGCCGTTCGTCATCGTCCTCAACGTTGCCGACGTCAACGCTCAAAGCGCGCTTGACCTCAAAGACGAACTCGAAAAGAAGTACGACGCGCCGGTTATCGTCAAAAACGCGTTGACCCTCGACGAGAACGACATCAGCGAGATTCTCGAAACGATATTGCTCGAATTTTCCGTCAAAACCATAGACTTCGATTTGCCGCGCTGGGTGCAGGCGTTGCCTATGGATTGCGACGTGGTGCGCGAAATCGTGGACAGAGTGAAAAATATGCTCGACGACATCGACAAGATGCGCGACTACGACAAAATCGACGCGTACTTCGAGAACGCAGAGTTCTGGAAACAACCGTCCGCAATCAGCCTCGACGCAGGAAAGGGCAGAGTGCAAGTGAAGATGACAACGGGCGACGACGTGTTCTTTAAGGTTGCAAGCGAGCAATGCGGTATAGACGTCAAGGACGATTTCGACTTGCTTTGCGAACTCAAAACGCTTTGCAAGGACAGAGAAAAGATACAAAAAATTCAATCCGCAATGGAACAGGTGGAAACGCTCGGTTACGGAATCGTCGCGCCCACTCTCGATGAAATCGAACTCAAAGAACCCGAAATCTTGCGACAAGGTCAGCAATACGGCGTGAAACTCTCGGCAAAAGCACCGTCACTTCACATAATGAAAGTGGACGTCGAAACCGAAGTAAGTCCCATCATCGGAAGCGAGCAACAGAGCAAAGATATGGTCGAAGGTATGCTTCAAGACTTTGAAAGCGACAAGCAAGCGATTATGAACACCAACATTTTCGGAAGGTCGCTCTCGACGCTCGTCGCAGACGGAATCAACAATAAATTGCAAACCGTACCCACCGACGCAGAGCAGAAACTTCGCAAGACTTTGGGACGTATCGTCAACGAGGGCAAAGGCGGCGTGATTTGCATCTTGTTGTAACAAAACGCAGTTTACAATACCGTTTGTAAAGGATAAAACACAAAATCCGTCGATAAAGCGATTTGTCGGCGGATTTTGTTTTGAATTTTCAAAGACGGAATCCGAAAAGACGAAAACGAAGAAAACTATGCAAATCCGACATATTGTATCGACATTATTTTTTATATTATATTTATTTGACATTGCAAAAAACAAATTATAAAATATGGGCGCAATAAACAAGAAGGAAGAAGGCATCGTATGCAAAAAGATTTGACCGTCGGCAAACCTATGAGCGTGATTTGGAAGTTTTGCTTGCCGCTTTTCGGTAGCATAATTTTTCAACAACTTTACAATCTCGCAGATAGTTTCGTAGCGGGAAAATTTATCGGCGACAACGCGCTCGCCGCCGTCGGTAACAGTTACGAGATAACTCTAATTTTCATTGCTTTCGCTTTCGGTTGCAACATCGGTTGCTCGGTTATCGTTTCAAAGTTTTTCGGTGCGAGAAAGTTCAACGATATGAAAACCGCCGTGTTTACCACTTGGATTGCGGGCGGCGTTTTGTGCGCGATTCTTATGATTCTCGGCCTTACGCTCAGCGAGGGACTTTTGAAACTTATCCGCACGCCGAGCGAGATTATGGCGGATTCCAAACTCTATCTCGACATCTATGTTTGGGGCTTGCCGTTTGTGTTCTTCTACAACATCGCAACGGGTATTTTCTCGGCAATGGGGGACAGCCGCACGCCGTTTATATTCCTTGCTTGCTCGTCGCTTGCAAATATCGGTATGGATATTCTGTTCGTCGCGACTTTCAAAATGGGCGTTGCGGGCGTTGCGTGGGCGACGTTCCTTTGTCAAGGCGTAAGTTGTGTTCTTGCCGTCGCGTTCGTTTTGGTTCAACTCAAGAAGGTCAAAACCGAAGGCAAAATCAAAGTCTTTTCTTGGCGTATTCTGCGCGATACGGCGGTGATTGCCGTTCCGAGTATCTTCCAACAAAGTTTCATTTCTGTGGGCAACATCATCATCCAAAGTATGGTCAACTCGTTCGGCACGGTGGTTATGGCAGGCTACTCGGCAAGCATAAAACTCAACAACCTCGTCGTAACGTCGTTCACCACGCTCGGCAACGGTATTTCAAACTACACGAGCCAGAATCTCGGCGCAAACAAGCCCGAGCGTATTCGCCCCGGGTTTATGTCGGGTTTGATTTTCGTTTGGATTCTGTGCGTGCCTATCGTGCTTCTTTATATGCTCGCCGGCAAGCCGCTTCTTCTCATATTCCTCAAAGACGGCGGAAGCGAGTCTATACAAGTCGGGTTGCAGTTCTTGCGTATCGTGTCGCCGTTCTACTTTATGGTCGCGGTCAAAATCATTGCCGACGGCGTGCTTCGCGGCGGCGGAAAGATGGGAAGATTTATGATAACCACCTTTTCCGACCTCATTCTTCGCGTCGTTATATCCGCATTCTTATACAAGCCGATGGGCCCGGCGGGTATATGGTGGTCTTGGCCGATAGGCTGGGCGGTCGGAACAATCCTCTCGGCAGCGTTCTTCTTCACGATAAAGTGGAACAAGCACCTTCCCGAAGAAGTGTATATCCGCGAGCCGAACTTGCCTCAGTCACTCGTAGATTGCGATGAAGAACACGCTACGGAAGTTCTCGAATCCGAGCAGGAAGCAGCCGACGACGCGCTTGCCGCCGTTGAAACGGACAGCGAAAACGTCACCGAGTGATTGCAGCATAAACGGAAAAACGCATAAGATAATAAACAAATTAGTAGAATAGCAAAGAAAAACGCACCGCACGGTGCGTTTTTCTTTTTGACATAATTATTTTTGTTTGAGAAAACCCTCGTGTAATATTTTAACACGGAGGGCAGTATGAAATATTCAGAATGGCTTTATATATGGCTCGACAATTATGTCGGGCCGTCAAACAAAATCAGAACGTGTCAGCGTTATCGTCAAATCATCGTGAATCACGTTATTCCGTTTTTAGGAAACAAAGAAGTAAACGACCTTTCGCCGCTCGTATTGCAACAATACGTTTCGGAATTGCTTGCACACGGCAACTTAAAGACAGGGCAAGGACTTGCATCGAACACCGTAAACGCCGTGATTTCCGTTGTTCAAAACTCGTTGAAGACAGCGCATATGCTGGGGTATGCGGATGATTATGCGGCAAATATGATTAAACGACCGAAAACAGTTGAACGAAAAGTGGAATGTTTTACTCTTGCAGAACAAAAGAAAATTGAATTTGCGGTGTTGAACGGCAAAAAATCCAAAATGCTCGGTGTGGTTTTGTGTTTGTATACGGGGTTGCGCATAGGCGAATTGATTGCGTTGAAGTGGCGCAACGTAGACTTGCAAAAAGGTCTTATCGAAGTATGTTGTTCTTGCCACGATTCAAAAGACGGCATAGTGTTCGACAACCCCAAAACCGAAAGTTCTCGGCGCATTATTCCTATTCCGAAACAACTGATTCCGTTGCTAAAAGGTATGAAGAAAAATGATCGTTCTGATTTTGTAGTTTCTCAAAACGGCAAACCTGTTTGTGTGCGCTCGTATCAACGTTCGTTTGAACTATTGTTGAAAAAACTGAATATTCCGCATAAAGGGTTTCATTCGCTTCGACATACTTTCGCAACTCGCGCATTAGAGTGCGGAATGGACGTGAAATCACTATCGGAAATTCTCGGACACAAGAACCCCGTTGTTACGCTCAATCGCTATGCTCATTCTCTGTTGGAACACAAATCGGCAATGATGAATCGGCTTGGAAAACTGCTTTGATATGTGCATAAAATAATGTAATTTATGCACTAATTATAAATTTTTTGGTATTGAATGTCAATATTCTCGGTGTTTTTGTCCGCTTGTTGTTCATAAACCACAAATTTTATGTACAAGAATAAGGCATTTGTTCATCAATTACATTAATTGATGAACATTTGTTCTATCAAAGTGTTCACAAATTGGAGGAGATAACAGTGAAAAAAGTATTATTGTTATTAATGTGTGTGATGCTGGTATTGGTTATCTGTGGTTGTGATGGGCAAGATAATAACGAAACGCCCAATAATAATATTAACTCACAAATTACATACATGAATAAAAATGATTTGTATTTTGCATCAGGCTGCGATCATGCTTTGATTGAAGAATATTTTAAGAAAAACGGTGTTGAGAATCATAATAAATATACAATTACGGCATCAAAAACTCACGGCTCTATTGTTATAGCGTATTCAATAACATTTTCTCCAAAAACAAACAATTTCTTTGTTATTAGTAGCTATACGGAGAATGGTGCAAGTTATGGCATTGCAGATCAAGATACATATAAAGGGTCAATAGAAATTGAGGTCAATCAGTCTTTGGAAGATGCGAAATATTTGGGAGAATATGAACATCAAGCAGTAGCACTTGACAAACCTGTATCAGCTTATTATACTGCGGGGTTCACTTTTTCCGGTGTAAAATACAAATCATTGACGAAAGTGGCGGATTTCGATCAAATTAAATATACAGGACAAATAATTAATGCGAGTAATTATATGGCAGCAAACAAAGCGTTTGATAAAGAGGAAACGGGGGCTAAATGTTATGAATGCATCAATAGATGTTTAACCGCATTGGATGGCTTATTTAAAAAAATCGATAGTTCTTATGTAATAGCAAACAAATATATTTCCGAAAGTGAATGCAATCACATTGCAGTGACCGATAAAGGATATGATGCAACTTGTTTAGAAACAGGCATGACAGATGGAACGCATTGTAAGATTTGCAACAAAGTTCTTTCGAAGCAGCAAGTTATTCCGGCAAAAGGTCATACGCCTATTATTGATGAAGGTTATCCGAATACATGTACACAAGACGGTTTATCCGAAGGTTCGCATTGTGCAGTTTGCAATACGGTTTTAACTGCGCAAGTTCCTATTCCTGCAAAACATAATTATATCAATAGAGAATGTAGTTTATGTCATAAAATTGAGCCATCAAATGGATTGGAATTTTCTTCATATTACTTGGCTAATTATGGACAATGTTACGGTGTCACCGGCATTGGATTGTGTAACGACGAATTGATGGTTATTCCCGATACATATAATGGTGTACCTGTTAGAATTATTGGGAAAGATGCGTTTAAGGGGAATAGCTATATAAAAAAACTGATGCTGAATAATAATATCGTTTCTATTAAAACAGGTGCGTTTAGTGGGTGTATAAACCTAACGGAAGTGAATTTGCCAAATACAATAGCAGAAGTCGGCGCATATTCGTTTTATAACTGCGGTTATTATAATAATTCAGCAAATTGGAATAACAATGTGTTATATATAAATTCTGTCCTCATAGAAGCCAAAAGAGAATTAGAAGGAGTATATACGATTGCATCCGGCACAACTTTAATATCTGAAAACGCTTTTATGTCTTGTGAAAAAATTACTACTGTAACAATGCCTAATAGCGTTTTATACGTTGGCAATAATGCTTTTATGAACTGTAACGAATTAGCATCTGTAATAATGTCAAATAACGTGATCGATATAGGCAGTCATGTGTTTGAGTACTGTAAAATAAATAAGATTTATTTGCCGAAATCGTTGCGTTCGTACTATTCCGGCGATAATATAAAAACGATAGAGTATGCTGGAACAGTTTCTGAATGGAACAAAGTGCAGAAAGGCAATTATTATATGGGTGGAGTTACAATTAATTGTTCTAATGGCACAGTATAACAGCATTAGTAAACAATTATTTCAGTATACTAAGGGAAAGAGGTTTTATTATGGATAAAATGGTTGTTGTTGCAGGATGGGGAAACTGCGGAAAGACGACTTCTACAAACTTGGTTATATGCAAGTTGATAAAGCAAGGTTATACCGCTGTTTCGTCAAACAATGGCAATTTTTGGAATAAATTAAACGCGAAAGGCGAACGCACGGTAGGCGGATTTGTCGTTTTGCAAAAAGACGGAAAGAAAATTGCAGTTATTACGTTCGGTGATATTGTGTCGGACGTTGACAGTGTTATGAAATCAATAGATTTCGAAGAGATTGACTGCCTCGTTTGCTGTTCGCGCGCCGCAAAAGGGAAGCGCGTATTCGAGTATTTCCATCGCGATGTTGTCGGGAAAATAGATATTGATAAAGTCAAAATACTTCCCATATACAAAAATCTAATAAGTTACCACGATAGAAACGATAAAGAGAATGAACAATTATCCCAAATAATCGTAGACTGGATTGTCTAATTGAAAAACGCACCGCACGGTGCGTTTTTTGATGGATTCTAACGGGAGGGTAGGAGAATCACCAGTCTTCACGGTGATTGATTTTGACATCGTCGTAATACTCAAAGTACTTTTGTTTGTATCTTTGAGTTTCGTTGCGGTGGCGTTTTAGTTCTTCACGCGCCGCTTTTTCGGCTTCGTTTTTCGGCTCTGCACCCTTTACTTCGTCAATAGGGGTGAGACGAATTTTTTCGTAATCCATAAGCAAAAATCTACTCTGAGGCACCGGCAACACGCAAGTGTGCGTATTGCGCTAAGCCTCGCTTGATTTTTGCTTTACTACCGCGCAGAGAATTTGTGCTATCAGTTCAAACACGGACAAAAACTCGTGCCACAATTTCGCCAAATTGTCTGCTTGGTGATGCGTGCTGCGCACGCAAGCGGTGTAAAGCAAAAGATTATTCATTTCGGGTGTGGGCAGAGCCCACCCAAAATTATTAATTATTAATTATTAATTATTAATTCAAATCGATATGTTCCACGTCGTCGCGGGTGCTACGCTTGTATATCACGATTTTGTTCCCGATTGCCGTTACGGGTTCTGCGCCCGTCTTTTTGCATACCTCGTCCAAAACGTCTTTGGCGTTTGCCTCTGCGTTGCGAAGGACGGATATTTTGACAAGTTCGTGAAGTTCGAGCGCAAGACAAATGTCGTTGACTTGGTTGTCGCCCACGCCGTTTTTGCCGATTTGGAAGATTGGATTTATCGTTTGCGCCATACTGCGAAGTTTTGCGCGTTGTCCACTTGTTATCATTGTTACCTCGATTGTTCGATTGCGCCGTGCAATCTGTTGAAACTGTATTTTGTCACCGATATATTAGCATTTTTGGCGGCAGTATGCAAGCGTCACGACATCTTTCTGTCAACGTCTATGACGAAAAAGTATTTTATGGGGTCGTTTGCAAACTCTCGTTTCATAGCGTTTTTCACGTCGTCGAGAGAAAGTTTGCTGTCGTAGGGGATTACGACGTCGAAAAGCATATTCGTGTGCGTTTGTCCGCTGACGATTCGAAAATCGTGCAACGAAAGTCCCTCGTCGAGGTTGGCAAGCGCGTTTTGCGCGCGAAGTTTGAGTTCGGCAAGTTTCTCGTTTTTGGTGTCAACGGGGTCCATATGTATGGTGATTCTCACGTGCATTTCGTTCCAAAAGTCGTGTTCGATGTTGTCTATGACGTCGTGGCTCTTGGTTATTTCAACGTCCTGCGGCACTTCGACGTGCGCAACGACGAAGCAATGATTCTCGCCGTAACTGTGCACGACGAGGTCGTGAACGCCTATAACGCCGTCGTAGGAAAGTATTTTCGCCGTGATTTTGTCAACGAGTTCCTTGGGCGGCTTTTCGCCGAGAATAGGGGATATTGATTCCTTCACAAGAAGTATGCTCGACACGATTATGAACGCCGACACCGCGATACCCATTATGCCGTCCACGCTCACTTTGGGACTGATTTTGTCGCCCGCAACGTCGATGGCTATCGTCGATATCAAGACTGCGACGGTGGCAAGCACGTCGTTTCTGCTGTCCGCCGCAGAGGCTTTGAGCGCGCCGCTGTTTATCGCTTTCGAGAAGTCGAGATATATGAGCATTTGCACGAGTTTCATTGCGATTGCCACGCCCAAAACGACGTAGGTGTACACGCTTACGCTCACCGCTTCGGGCGTGATGCACTTTTCGATAGACGATTTCAAAAGCAGTATGCCGATAAAAAGCACCGTGACTGACACGAGCAGAG
Organism: uncultured Eubacteriales bacterium; assembly: GCA_900547975.1. GTDB lineage: Bacteria > Bacillota > Clostridia > Christensenellales > CAG-917 > CAG-475. The sequence goes on from URIX01000002.1 coordinate 8,724, forward strand.
AGGTTATGTATTCGTACCTTGCGTGTCCGAACGGGTGATCATTGTCGGGCGGCGTTGCGGATAGTTTGAATCCTACGAGCGTAACGACGCTGCTTCCTGCATCCGACAAGTTGTTGATTGCGTCCGCAACGATTGTTATGCTGTTGCCGATGATACCGACGATAAGTTTGAACACGCAAAGCAAGGCGTTTGATATTATGCCGAAAATGCCTGCGACAAGTCCGTAACGAAAGCGCACTTTCGGATTTTTTGTGTCTTGATATTCCTTTATAAGCAGTTTGCGAATGAATTTCATAGTTTATATTCTCTCTCGGTTGTTATTATTAAAATATTCCCCGAAAATCTCAATGTCAAGATTTTCGGGGAATTATGTGGTTTTATATTGATTAAGATGTTTTGGGGTGTGGGGTGAAACCCCGCCCGAAATTATTAATTATTAATTTTTAATTGTTAATTTTTTTGGTCTTAATCGGTCTAAGTTTAATTGCCTGAACTATGAAGTATACGCCGGCGACAACCGCGATTACGCCGACTATCGCCAAAATGACGTACCAAAGATTTACGTCCACGCCGTCGCCCGATTTTGCCCTTTGCCACATATTGACCACGACATCGTTACGCTTTCCGAAGTCGCGCATAACGCCCAAAGTTTCGTTGATGACGGGGTAGCGACCCTCGTCGGCAAAGTATTCTTCGACGTCGTATTCGCAATCTTCGAGGTATGCGCAAACGTCCTCGTCGGCTTGAAGCAACGCCTTATCGGTTGCCGAAGTGTAGCCGATTGCAACCGAGTTGCGCACCGAACTCATAGGATTGCACATATAGTCGATAAACATCATTGCGGCGAGTTTGTTGTTGACGGAAGTGGGTATACACCAGCCGTCGTACCAAATGTTGCTTGCGACGTCGGGGACGTAGTAGCCGAGTTGGTAGGTGTCGGTTTCCTCGTCGTAGCCGCCTTCCTCGATTGCCCAAAGCGCGTCGCCGCTCCACGCAAAGTCGGCGTAAACGATTTCGTTTATCATATCGTCCTTGCCGAAGTCGACTTCGTATCCCGATATGTGTTCGCGCTGCTCGGTAAGCACTTTTTCCGCTGCCGCAACCATTTCGTCGTCGGTGCAGTTGATGAGTTCTTGCACGGAATAGGACTTATATTTTTCGGGAAGAAGGTTGTATTCGTACATATAAAAGATTGCTGCGGCGTAGGTGTCGCGAACGCTGTCTTTCATAAGGATTTTGTTTTCGAGTTTCTCGTTTTTCTGAACGTTCCAAAGCACGCCCCAGCCGTATTGTTCGAGTTCCTCGAGGCTGACGACGGACGTGTTGTAGAGTATTCCGAGCGTGCCGTACATATAGGGAACCATATATTCTGTCATATTGCGGATAGCACCGTCTTGCGCCTTGACGTTGCCGAACATACTCTCGATTTTGTCCATAACTTGGGAGTCGATGTTGCCCCAACCCGACCTTAAACTGCTCATATTGTCAAGTGAAATGCCGTATTTGGTCAAATCGTTCTGAATTTCCGCTTTTATGTCGTTGTGGTTGAGAAGACAGTTTGCCGTGAGCAATTTTTCGATTGCGTATTCGCTCGGACAAATCAAATCGACTTTTGCGTCGCCTTTAAGAACCTTTGTCATCATCGTTTCGTTGGTGTCGAAAGTGGTGTAGGTGACGGAAAGCGCGCGCCCCGTTTTTTCTTTGTAGTAGTCGGCAAATTCGTCGAGCAAAGTCTTGCCCGTTTCCGCGTCGATTTCCGTGTCGATATAGTCTTCCCAGTTGTAGATGACGAGTTTGTCGCCGCCGCTTTCGCCCTTTGTGCCGTTGTTGCAGGCGGTGAGGACGGGAAGCAGAATCGCACTTAAAGCGAGGACGAGTACAATCAAGGTTGCAATGCGTTTTTTCATACGTTCGCCTCCTTGTTCTTTTTCTTCTCGCGCGAGATTTTAAAGAGGTTTATCGAAAGCACGCCGGCAAGAACGATTACGAATATAATCGAGAATATCGCGTACCAGAACGGCTCGAGACCTTGCACGCGCGCGTCCGAATAAATGTAGGTGGATAGGGTGTTGATACCGGTTGCCGCACCCTTGTTGATTTGGGTGATGATGAAGTCGTCCATAGACATTATGAACGCCATAACGAATCCGCTGACGATGCCGGGGGTTATGATGGGAATCATAACTTTGACGAGAGCCTTGAACGGATTTGCGCCGAGGTCGAGAGCCGCTTCGTAAATGTTGGGGTCCATAGATTCGAGTTTGGGAAGCACGCTCAGAACGACGTAGGGGGTGCAGAACGCTATGTGCGCGATGATGAGTCGCAAATATCCTTCGGGGAAAGCGAACGTGATGAAGAACACCATCATTGAAACCGCCATAACGATTTCGCTGTTGATGATGGGGAACTGGTTGACGTTTTCAACGATACGTCTTGCGCGCTTGCCGAGGTTGAAGATGCCGATAGAGGCGAACGTACCCATAATCGTCGCCACGACGGAAGATATGCTCGCGATGATAAACGTGTTTGCGATTGCGCTCCAAAGTTCCGGCGATTTGTCGGATTTGAATATCGAAACGTACGCCTCGAAACTGAATCCGTTGTCGAAATTGAAGTTGGAACTGTTGGAAAACGAGTACACGATGAGAAGGATTATCGGCGCGTACAGTATCGCGAGGATAATCAAAAGATAGAACTTTTCAAAAAAGCCTATAATCTTTTCTTTTACCATAGCGACCTCCTCACAGCGTTGCTGTTGTGATTAAATTTGTTCATAACGAAGTTGGATATAAGAACGAATACGAGCATAACGATGCTCATTATCGAGCCGACGCCGTACATACCTTGCTCGAAACTCAGTTGTATCGAATCGCCGAAAAGGAATATTTTCCCGTTCGAGAGCAGTTGCGAGATTGCGTACGTCGAAATAGTGGGGATAAACACCATCGTGATTCCGCTGAATATGCCGCTCATAGAGAGGGGAAGCGTGGTTTTCAAAAAGACGGTCGCCTTGTCCGCGCCCAAGTCCTGCGCCGCTTCGATGTAACTCTTGTCTATGCCCGAAATGGTGGTGTGCAAGGGAAGAATCATAAACGGCAGATAGTTGTACACCATACCGAAAAGCACCGTACCCATTCCGAGTTCCACGCCGAGCGCAATGAAGATTGCCTTCGTCGCGAGCGTGCGGATTAGGAAGTTTACGCCCATAGGAATGACGTACAAAAGCACGATTATGCGTCCGCTCGGCATTTTCGAGAGGAAGTAGGCGACGGGATAGCCTATAACGAGGCACAATACCGTCGTTATCACGCCCACGAGCAGTGAGTTGCCAAGCACCACGAGACTTGATTTTGACGTAAAGAATATCTTGAAGTTTTCAAGAGTCAGATTGTTGTCGCTGTCGAGGAACGCGTTTACGAGAATAAGCACGAGCGGCGTCACCACGAACAGCAACAGGAAAAGGATGTAGGGAATAGAAAACACCTTTTTCGTCAATCTGAACTTTTTGCGAGAGGTGTTTTTCACTCTTTATCCTCCTTTTCGTCGCTCGATTGCTCGGTTTCTTGCTGTCCGGCTTCGATTATGATTTCCTCAACCGCGTCGAATTTTTCGGGTTCGGTGAGGCGCGCCTGCTCGATTGCTTCTTGTTCCTCTTTGGTGAGGGTTTCGTCCTTGACGACGTTTTCGACTGCCTTTTCTTCCTCGTTGCGTTGCTCTATGACAATCTTTTCGGGCGCGATCTTGATGCCTACGCGGTCGCCTTTGAGCCAATCGTCGTCGGTGTCCGCAAAGAAGATGTAGTGGTCGTCCGTCGAGAGGATGGCTTGATAGTAACTGCCCTTGTATATGGACGAAAGCACGGTTGCGCCGATTTGTCCGTCTTCCTCGTCGTCGGTGATTTCCACGTCGTCGAAGTCGACGTACACCTTGACGGGCGTTTCGACCGGAAGGTCGGTCTTGCACTCGAAGTCCGTTCCGCAAATCTCGACGAGGTTTTCGCCCGTGATATAGGTGTCGATTTCGTTGATAATGCGGGTTTTGTGCATAATGTGAAGGTCAAACGGTTTGATGTAGATTCCCACCGTTTCGCCCACGTCGTAAGTGTCGGTGTCGTGCGCCACGATTTCGTTGCCGTTGGCAAGCAGTGTGATTTGATAGTGGTCGCCCTTGAACACGGACGAGATGACTTCTGCCGTGAGTATGGTGCGCTTGTCGTCGACCTTTTTGATTTTCACGTCTTCGGGACGAATGATAACGTCGATGGGTTCGTTGTGTTTGAATCCCTTGTCCACGCACTCGAAAACGGTGTCGCAGAACTCGACCTTGCAGTCTTCGAGCATAGTTCCCGAAAGAATGGTGCTTTCGCCGATAAAGTCCGCGACGAACGCGTTTGCAGGCTCGTCGTACACCTTTTCGGGGGAAGCGATTTGCTGAATCTCGCCAAGACGCATAACCACGATTTTGTCGGACATCGTGAGCGCTTCTTCCTGATCGTGCGTGACGTATATGAAGGTTATGCCAAGTCTTTTGTGCATATCCATAAGTTCGAGTTGCATATCCTTGCGCATTTTGAGGTCGAGCGCGCCCAAAGGCTCGTCGAGAAGCAACACTTCGGGTTCGTTGACGAGTGCGCGTGCGATTGCGACGCGTTGTTGTTGTCCGCCGCTGAGCGAGGATACGTTTCTGTGTCCGTAATCTTCGAGGTCAACCATTTTGAGAGCGTTGTTCACTTTCTCTTTGATTTCCGCTTTGGTGTACTTTCTGAAAAGTTGGATTGTTTCGCCTTTCTTGTTGGTTTTCGTGCCGTTGGGAATAACTTTGAGTTTAAGCCCGAACGCGATGTTGTTAAAGACGTTCAAATGCGGGAAAAGCGCGTATTTTTGGAATACGGTATTTACCGGGCGAAGGTGGGGCGGAGTGTCCGTGATATCCTTGCCGTTGAAAATGATTTTGCCGCTCGTGGGCATTTCAAAGCCGGCAATCATACGAAGGGTCGTAGTTTTGCCGCAGCCGCTCGGACCGAGCAAAGTGACAAATTCGCCGCGCTTGATTGTAAGGCTGGCGTTTTTGACCACTTGTTTGCCGTCGTACTCTTTGTAGACGTTGCGAAGTTCAATGATGTTGTCAACAGGTGTTTTGTTTGTCATAGGTAGACCCCTTGTAATTGCACCTATGGTGCAGTTATATTGCGGCAATGCCGCAGTGATATCGTTGCTGTGCAACGGTGAAATACTCGCTTTGCTCGTGCGATATCCTCGCAGTGCGAGGGTTGCGGAATATTCAATAGTCCGCTTGCGTGCGAAGCACGCTCTCACCAAACAGATAATCTTGCGAAACTGCGGCTTGGTTGCTTATCAGTCTTGTTTTGATAGCAAAGATTCTCTGTGCGGTAGAAGCGCAATAAATCGAGGAAGGCTCTCGGTGATACGCAAATCTGCGTGTTGCCGTTGCCTCAGCGACGATTTTTGCGCGGCGGCGATATAGTTTTATTAAAAGGTCGGCGGGGAAGCAACCCACAATACGACCGCTTTTTCGTTCGTGCGATTTTCAAGACGGTGCGGCTTCGAGGAAGTGAAGTAAAACACTTCGCCCTTTTTCACGCAGTACGCCGCTTGTCCGATGTGAAGCCATATTCTGCCCGATATGACGTATCCGAATTCCTCGCCCTCGTGGGGAACGTCTTCTTCGAGATTCGTGTGCGGCTCTATGGTCACTCTTATGGGCTCCATCTCGTTTTTCTGCGCATTGGGGACAAGCCATTCGATTTTGTGCGTGTCCACAACCTTTTCGATAAACTCCGCTTCGGTGAAAACAACCTTTTCTTCCTTTTCGTCCTTGAAAAATTCCGCAAACGTCGTTCCGAGCGCGTTGAGTATATCTTCCAAAGTTGTGATAGACGGGGAGGTGAGTTCGTTTTCGAGTTGCGAAATATAACCTTTGGTCAATTCGCATCTGTCGGCGAGTTCCTCTTGCGTGAGGTTGTTTTGAAGCCTCAGTCTTTTGATTTTCGTGCCAAGTTCCATAAGTTCCCTCAAAAGCGAAAACGGTACACGAAGCGTGCGTTCCGTTTAGGCTGACTAAACTTTCGGCTTAGTTTAGGCAAAATCGACCGCGAGTTTAGCAAGTTTTGCATTTTTTAACAAAAAGTTTAGCAAAACTAAACTTATTTATCAAAATCGATTATATATATTTGCAAAGGTTATGTCAATTATTTTGATATAATTTTTCGACAAATTTTTCAATATTCATTTTGTAAAGACTAAGCTGTGAAATCGGATTTTTGTTCACATCGTACGCATCCGTGGCGCGCGTATTTAGGCACGCGTATTTATGGAATATCGGTGTAATGGACAAAGTGTAAAAATATCAAACACAAACGAAAACAAATCCTCGCGTTTATTTGCGAGGATTTGTTTGATGTTTTTTAGTTAGTTTATCGTTCGTACCGATATATAGGTATTGTTTTTTTGCCTTGCTCAGTCAGCCGTGCCTGCGACCGCTATATCCGTAAACTTGACCGCATAAGGTCCTTCGTAATTTGCGGACGAGAATCTTTCCGTCGAGAACGTCATATTCTGTTGCGCTTCGATGAGGTTGCCGTTTATCGAGCCGCCCGTAACGGGGGTGATTTTGCCGTCTTCGATGAGGTAGGCAAGACGGATTTCGCCGCCGAAGTGACCCGAGAACGCGTCCGTTTGAAAGTCGGAAAACGCGACCGCCCAAATGCAAGGCTTTTTCTTCATATCTTCAAAGGATACGCTGCCGAGATTGCCGCATTTTGCTTTTTCGTACGTGCCGGTCGGTTCGATTCCGAGATAGCGGCAGAAGGGGGTGCTTCCGTGTATTGCCGACAGTTTGCCGTCTTTTACGACCGTAAGGTCTTGCATTTTTATGCCGTCGCCGCTGAAAGGTCTCGTCGCAACCATAGTGAGGTCAAGAGCGTCGCCCTTGACGTCGCCTTGCACGCCGTCGCCCGTTTTCCAAGAAGAATAACCCGGGTAAATCATATCCGCCGCCGATTTATCTTCGTAATAGGACAGCACTTCCGCAAGGTTTTTGCCGCTCAGAATAACGTCGTATTTGCCGCTCTTAAGCACTCTCTGCGCCAAAGCCCTGTCGTATACGAAGTCGAGATATTCTTTTACGCCTTTTTTGAGTGCGTCCGTATTTACGTCGTCGTACTCGAATTGATTGATGAGTTCCACGTCTTCGGGGCTCTTGCATTGCACGACGTAATCGCCTTTGCAAACCGCGTCGGTGAAAGAAACGTCCGTGCCTTCCGACGTCATAATGCGAGTGAAGGTCTTGTGGCAGAACACCTCGGTAGAATTGATGTATGCGTGCTCGTTGGTGTCTTGCGAGAACACTGCCGCCGCCATTTTACCGGCGCTTTCCGCAAGCGGTGCGGTTGCGAGTTCGTTGTGCTTGTAAATCGTGTCGGACACGACTTTTGCGGGCGGTGCGAAATAAGGATTCATTGCAAATTGCGCGGCGTAGTACGCGCCCTCGATTGCGTCTTTCACCTCGTTGTAGGTCATCGAAGCGATTATGTTCGCGTTGGTGTTGCCCACAAGTTTATTGCCGTCCTTTTCGCTCTCTCTGTACACCGTAACGGTGCAATTATGCGTGTCTTTGATACGTCTCGTGTCAAGAGTGTGCTTGACGAAAAACAGTTCCGCCGATTCCTCTTTGACCTCGTTGATACGCCAACGAGTTATATTAAGTTCGGATAATGCCTTTTTGATGTTGTCTATCATAACGTCACCTCTCAACCAAGTCTGATGCGGGCTTTCATATACGGACCGCCGTCGGACACTTTGACCCATTCCTTGTAACCCTTGCCGCAGAATCCGCCTCCGCAAGTCACGAGGCTCGAACTCATCATACTCACCGATTTGAGAAGGTCGGGAACGTAGCCCGTAAGCACGATGGGCGAGAACACTTTGCCCGTGAGTTTGCCGTCTTTTATCTCTCTTGCTCTCGTAACCATACATTGAATACCCCAGTTTTTCGGGTCTTCCATACCGCTTGACGGCGATTCGAGCAAGAATCCGTATTTGACGGAAGCAATCATATCTTCGGGGGTAACGCCTTCCTTTGCGCCCTCGAAATAGGTGTTTGTCATACGCGTGTACACTTTGCGCTCGTAACTTTCGCGTCTGCCGTTGCCCGTCGGCTTTACGCCGAGTCTGCTCGCCGACAGCGCATCGCACATACCGCGTTTCAAAAATCCGTTCGAGATAACGACGGTGTCGCCCGTGAGCGTGCCTTCGTCGTCGAACCAGCAAGTTGCCGTGTCGTCAACCGCGTTTCCGTCGTGCATAGTCACGAGGTCGCTCGCAACTCTTTGATCGATAAAACTCGACGCAAGCGCTCTGTCTTTGACGAACATATCCATTTCCACTCCGTGTCCGAACGCCTCGTGAACGATCATACCCGTCGTGTCGGGGTCGCAAATGCACTCGTATTCGCCGGGAATCATCGGCTCGCTTTTTAGAAGTTCGACCGCCTCGTTTGCAACTTGCACCGCGTATCCTTCCATTTTGTCGAGAAGTTCCGCGCCGCCGAGGGTAGAGAAACCTTTGTATGCGTCCTTGACTTCCTCGCCTCTTGCCGCCATTGCCATAATCGCGCCGTTCGTCCACATAACCGTTTGATCGAGGTCGCGATGCGCAGAGATAAACACTTTTCTGAACGCTCTGTACGAAACCGTCGCGATTGCGTCCAAAACGCCATCGACGGTCAACGCCTTGTTGCGTATTTGTTCCAGTCTTGCCAAAATCGCTTCGTCGCCCATTTCTTTGGGGTGAATCTCAAACGCGCTCACCTTTTTCAAGGTTGCGGGTTCGTCTTCGGGCACGGGGGTGGGAAGCGGTACGATACCGTCGGGAATATTCTTCGTTTCCTGCGCAATGCGCTCGCGCATTTCTTTGAGTATTTGCGGTATTTTTTCTTCGGAAAATTCGTTGAAAGAATACTCTGCGCAACCCGTTTGGTCAAACACTCTCGCCACAAAGCCCGAGCCGCCGCCCAAGCCTTGACTGTTTATTCTTTTGCCCGTGCGGCTTATTCGCCAGCCGCGATTTTCGTCCTCGACCGCAAGCACGGAAGCATAGGAGTATTCTTTGAGAAGTTCTTGCACCAAATGCTTGATTGCCGGCTTGATTTTATCGAGTTTTTCAAACATAATACATCTCCTTCATAGAATCCGACAGCGCCGCGTTACCGTCCGCCGCGCCGTCTTTATATCTATCGATTTACTGCATAACATTATCCGTCCAAACAGTATATTTGTCAAGTTATGAGCCGTATCGCTCGCAACTTTTAATGAAGCAAATCGAACGAAATCAAATAAGATATTTTCAAAACGAGTTGATTTTTGCATAATATGTGCTATAATCATTGCACCAAAGCGGTTTTTGATTGTCCGCTTTCGGGGGTGTTCTGGATTCGACATTCGGTCTGATGCGGGATAAGCACGTCGTAGGCTCGGCTACGTTAAAACGGAACGTTAAAATTAAACGCAAAAAACAATCAAAAGAGCTCCTCTATGGAGTTCGCTCTTGCTGCATAATTTAAGTCGGCACGTCGACACGGGGTTTTCTGTTCCCTCGTCAATCGGCGTCAGAAAAACAGACAACGCAATCTGATTTCTCGGTAGGGTTGTTGTCAATACGAGATTATCGAGGCAAGGTTTGTAGGTGAACCGAACTTAGAAAAATTTTAATCACCAACTAAACGTGTAGAAAGTGCCGAGTACGGTCGGGTGGACCGGGGTTCAAATCCCCGCACTTCCACCAGAAATGCAAAAACCGCGTATCTAACGCGGTTTTTTCATTTAGTGGGAATGTGTGGGGATTATGCGATTTTGGCAAAATCGCATCACGGCAATGCCGTGTGAACCCCTTTCGGCTGCACGCGATTGACCTATGGTAGCAATCGCTGTTGGGCAAATCCCGTACTTCCACCAGAAATGCAAAAAACCGCGTATCTAACGCGGTTTTTTCATTTGGTAGGAATGTGTGGGGATTATGCGATTTTGGCAAAATCGCATCACGGCAATGCCGTGTGAACCCCTCTCGGCTGCACGCGATTGACCTTTGGTAGCAATCGCTGTTGGACAAAACCCCGCACTTCCACCAGAAATGCAAAAACCGAGTATCTAACGCGGTTTTTTCATTTAGTGGGAATGTGTGCGGGGATTGCACGATTTCATCGTGCCGTTGCGATGCAACCTGAACCGTGTTTGGCCAGATTTTCTAATAAGTAAAAACCGCATTAGATGTGCGGTTTTTTGCTCGAAAACAGGTTGTTTGTTATTTCTTTTTGTAATGCTTTGCGTGGCGCAGACGGGAATGTCCGTAACTCTTGGCAAGTCCGCCGCCGGATGTTTCGCGATAGCGTACGTTGATGTCTTTGCCCGTTTGGTACATTGTTTCGACAACCGCGTCAAAGGATATTTGACGGGAAGTGGTGAGAAAACTCGCAAGCGACACGGCGTTTATCGCACGCATTGCCGCAACTGCGTTTCTCTCTATACACGGGATTTGCACAAGTCCCGCAACGGGGTCGCAAGTCAAGCCCAGATGATGTTCCATTGCAACTTCTGCGGAATACTCGATTTGGTCGAAGTCCATTCCGAAAAGTTCCGCAAGAGCCGCAGCCGCCATAGAACACGCCGTTCCGCATTCCGCTTGGCAACCGCATTCCGCGCCGCTTATCGATGCGTTCGTTTTGACGATATTGCCGATTATTCCCGCCGTGCAGAGTGCGTTTATAATCGTATCGTCCGAGTATTTGTGCACGTCTTGCTCGTATTTGAGGACGGCGGGAAGAATACCGCACGCGCCGCAGGTGGGGGCGGTTGCGATAACTTCGCCCGAAGCGTTCTGCTCGCTGACGGCAAAAGCGTATGCGCAAACGAGGCGATTTTCCTTCGTTTGCGGCGTTTCGTCTATGTGGCGTTGCTGATAAAGTATCTTTGCTCTGCGTTCGGTGTTGAGACCGCCGGGAAGCACGCCGCTCGCTTTCAAGCCTTGCTTGATTGCGTTTTTCATGGTTTCCCAAATAGTTGCGAGATAGCCGCGAATTTGCGCGCCCTCGAAGCGTTCGACGTACTGGGGAATGCTTATTTCGTTTTCGTCGCAATACGCTCTTATTTGCTCGAACGTATGGTGGGGGTAGACTTCGGGCGGGTCTATCGAACTTTCGCCCTCGACCTCGATTGCGCCGCCGCCCACGCTGTATACGCGCCACGAATCCGTAATCTTTCCGTTTAGGTCAATGGCGAACAAATCCATAGTATTCGGGTGGGGCAGATGTTCGTTTTCATAGTCGAAAACGACGTCTACGGGTTTCGTAAAAGTTTTTTTAAGAACGACGTCCGTGCCGTGTCCTTTTCCCGTTTTTGCCAGCGAGCCGTAGAGGATAACCTTGAACGAATACGCGCTCTTGTTGCGTTCCATAAACAGTTTTGCGGCTTTTTCGGGACCCATAGTGTGCGAACTCGACGGTCCGCGTCCGATTTTGTACAGTTCTGTCAAACTTTTCATATGTGATTTATCCTTGTGCACACATTATAACACAAATAAACTTCGGCGCAACGCTTTGAGAGGTATTGAAAACGAGAAAATTCAATGAAACGAGTTATATTTTTTTCGATTTTCTTTCGCAACGATTTGCCAAGCGTATAAAAAGTGTGCTAATATATCAAAGTTTTATATAGTAACACACGATTTTGCGTGCGGAAAAGCGATTCAAAAGGCGCAAAAAACGCTCTAAAATACGCTCAAAACACGCCAAACGACGCACAATATGCGCCGAAACGTAGGAAAAAGAAGGCTCAATATGGTCAGAAACGATTTGAGAAACATCGCAATCATCGCCCACGTCGACCACGGCAAAACCACGCTCGTGGACGGTATGCTCAAACAATCGGGTACTTTCAGAGAAAATCAACAGGTTGCAACCTGCGTTATGGACTCAGGCGACCTCGAAAGAGAAAGAGGTATCACGATTCTTGCAAAAAATACGTCAATCCACTACAACGGCACGAAAATCAACATCATCGACACACCCGGACACGCCGATTTTTCGGGTGAGGTCGAACGTGTTTTGAAGATGGTCAACGGCGTCGTGCTTTTGGTCGACGCGCAAGAAGGTCCTATGCCTCAAACGCGTTTCGTCGTCGAAAAAGCACTCGCTTTGGGACTTAAAATAATCATCGTAGTCAACAAAATCGACAAACCCGACGCAAGACTTTCCGAAGTCGGCGACGAGGTGCTCGAACTCTTGCTCGACCTCGACGCGAGCGACGAGCAACTTCAAAGCCCCATTTTGTATTGCAGCGGCAAACAAGCCACCGCAACTCGCGATTACCACGTTCCCGGCAAAGACCTCAAACCGCTTTTCGACACCATTATCGATTATATCCCCGCACCCGAAGGCGACGAGAACGGCGAATTGCAACTTCTCGTGTCCGCAATCGACTACAACGATTACGTCGGTCGTATCGGCATAGGCAGAATCGAAAGAGGCAAGGTGGATATGGCAAAGGAAGTCGTGGTTTGCGACTATCACAGCGGCATTTCTCCGTACAAGAGCAAAATCGTCAACCTTTTCCAAATCGAAGGACTCAAACGCGTTCCCGTCGAAAACGCTATGGTGGGCGACATCGTTTGTTTCAGCGGTATAGAAAACATCACAATCGGCAACACCATTTGCTCGCCTGCAAAAATCGAACCCGTGCCGTTCGTCAAAATCGGCGAACCCACTATCGAAATGAATTTCTGCGTCAACGACAGTCCGTTCGCGGGCAAGGAAGGCAAGTTTGTCACATCTCGTCACTTGCGCGAAAGATTGTTCAAGGAACTCTTGAAAGACGTTTCGTTGAGAGTGTACCAAACCGAAACCCCCGATACGTTCAAGGTTTGCGGCAGAGGCGAAATGCACCTTTCCATTCTCATCGAAACTATGCGCAGAGAAGGGTATGAGTTCGGCGTAAGCACCCCGAAGGTCATCTTCAAGGACATCGACGGCGTAAAGTGCGAGCCTATGGAACAACTCTTTATCGACGTGCCGTCCGATTGCGTCGGTTCGGTTATGGAACGTATGGGTGTAAGAAAGGGCGAACTCGTCACGATGAATCCGCAAGGCAGCCGTATCCGTATGGAATTCAAAGTGCCTGCGCGCGGATTGTTCGGATTCAAAAACGAGTTTTTGACGGACACCAAAGGCGAGGGCGTTATGAACCAACTCTTTGCAGGCTATGCGCCCTACAAAGGACCCATTCCTCGCAGATTCACAGGCTCGCTCGTCGCATACGAAACGGGTGAAGCCGCAACTTACGGACTTTTCAACGCGCAAGAAAGAGGCATTTTGTTCATCGACCCGCAAACTCCCGTTTACGAGGGTATGGTCGTCGGCATGTCGCCCAAGAACGAGGACATTCGCGTCAACGTCTGCAAGCGTAAACACGTCACCAATATGCGTGCCGCAGGTTCCGACGAAGCACTTCGCCTCAACACGCCTCGCAAATTCAGCCTCGAAGAAGCCATCGAGTTCCTCAACGACGACGAAATGCTCGAAGTCACCCCCAAGAATATTCGCATAAGGAAGATTATTTTGTCGGGGGCCGAACGTCTTAAACTCGCCTACGGCGGCAAAAACGCCTGATTGAGCGAATAACTGCGTCAGGCACGGCTTGCCTCAAAATCGTGTACGCTTATGTACACTGGGTTTTGATTCAAGCCGTGCATTTCTTGTTCTTCATCTCAATCAGACGTTTTTGCAAGTAAAAAAATAAATTTCAAAACAAATATCACCCCAAACATTCTTCTATATAAATTTTTTTAACAATCCTATCTTTTTTTTCTAAACAACCAACTTATACTTATTGTTTAATCTATTCACTAATAAAAACATATTCAATATGAAACATTTTTCATATTTTCTTGACAATTCGCTGTTCGGTGCTATACTTTTGGTGAAATCAAAATCTCATTTACTTCGGAGGTCGATATGAAAGAGATTACACTCAAAGTAGAAGGTATGCAATGCGGTATGTGCGAAAGTCACGTCAACGACACGGTGCGCAAAGCGGCAAACGTCAAAAAGGTTACGTCTTCGCACGTCGAGGGCAAAACCGTCGTGATTTGCGAGGATAACGTAGACGTCGACGTCATCAAAAACGCAATTCAAAAGGACGGCTACAACGTCGGTGAAGTGGACGTCAAACCGTATGAAAAGAAAGGCTTGTTTTCGTTCTTCAAAAAGAAATAAGTGTAAGAACGCCGATTTTTAATGTGCTCAAAAAGCAGAAACGCCACCGATTCGGTGGCGTTTCGTATTGCGTTTTATACTTCTATTAATATTTGAACTGTTCGGTGAAGTAGTCAACGAGGCTGTCGATGGGCAAGCGAACTTGCGCCATAGTGTCGCGTTCGCGCACGGTTACGCAACCGTCTTCGAGAGTGTCGAAGTCAACGGTGACGCAGTAGGGCGTGCCGATTTCGTCTTGACGGCGGTATCTCTTGCCGATTGAAGCGGACGTGTCGTAGTCGCAGGCAAAGTGCTTGGAAAGTTCGATATAGAGTTCTTCCGCTTTCTCGTTGAGTTGTTTTTGCAAGGGAAGCACGGCAACTTTGACGGGTGCGAGCGCGTGGTGCAAGTGAAGCACGACTCTCGTGTCGTTTTCGCCGACTTGTTCTTCGTCGTATGCGTCGCAGAGAAACGCAAGGAACACGCGGTCTGCGCCGAGGGACGGCTCGACGACGTAAGGAACGTATTTTTCGTTGGTTACGGGGTCGATATAACTCAAATCCTTGCCCGACGTTTTCATATGTTGATTGAGGTCGTAGTCGGTGCGGTCCGCAACGCCCCAGAGTTCGCCCCAACCGAACGGGAATTTGTATTCGAAGTCGGTGGTCGCTTTGGAATAGAAGCAGAGTTCCTCTTTTTCGTGGTCGCGAAGTTTGAGGTTTTCGTCCTTCATACCGAGGTCGAGCAACCATTGATGGCAGAAGTTCTTCCAGTAGTTGAACCAGTCGAGGTCCGTTCCGGGTTTGCAGAAGAATTCAAGTTCCATTTGCTCGAATTCGCGGATACGGAAGATGAAGTTGCCCGGGGTGATTTCGTTGCGGAAACTCTTGCCGATTTGACCGATTCCGAACGGGATTTTCTTGCGGGTGGTGCGTTGCACGTTCTTGAAGTTTACAAATATGCCTTGCGCCGTTTCGGGACGAAGATATACGGTTGACGTGGAATCTTCGGTGACGCCGATGAAGGTTTTGAACATAAGGTTGAATTTTCTGACGCCTGTGAAATTGCTGTTTCCGCAAACGGGGCAGGGGATTTTATGTTCGATGATGTATTGTTCCATCTGCTCGTTTGTCCAACCGGAAATATTTTCTTCGATGCCGTGCTTTTGGTTGTATTCTTCGATGAGGTCGTCGGCGCGGTGACGAGATTTGCAAGATTTGCAGTCCATCAAGGGGTCGGAAAAACCGCCGATATGACCGCTGGCTTGCCACGTTGTCGGGTTCATAATTATTGCGCTGTCAAGTCCGACGTTGTAGGGATTTTCAACCACGAATTTCTTCCACCAAGCCTGCTTGATGTTGTTTTTGAGTTGAACGCCGAGAGGGCCGTAGTCCCAAGAGTTGGAAAGACCGCCGTAGATTTCACTTCCGGGATAGACGAATCCGCGGTTTTTTGCGAGGGCAACAAGTTTGTCCATAGTCAGTTGTGCCATAAAGTTATCTCCTTTCGCACTCATCCGGATGATGAGCCGATAAATATTGTGTATAAATAATAGAATAACGGCGCAAAAAAGTCAAAGATAATCGTTATATAACATAAATTAGGATATATTTACAAACCGTTCAAGCGGAAAGCGGATTGAAACGAAAAGCCATATTCGTCGAAAGCGGACAACGAAAGCGTACAACGAGAGCGGACAACGTAAACGAACGTAAGCGAGTCAAAACGGAACGTGCTTGTAAATCGGCAAGCGGAGCAAATCAAACGCGCCACCTCGTTTGAGATGACGCGTTTGCGACGTAGATACAAAAACATAACTTCGGGCAATTCGTGCTCACGTTATGCCCGCGCGACGTTTGTTATTTGCAGCAACCGCAGCCGCCCGTGCCGCCACCGCAAATGCAGGAAAGGATGAGAATCAGCCATACGATGTCGCAAGAATTGCATCCGCCCATCGTGCCGCCGCAACCGCAGTTGTTCAAGAGCATCAAGAGCAAAATAATGTCGCAACAATTACAGCCGCATCCGTTTGCACCGTTTGTAAAGAATCCGTTCATTTTATGTACCTCCTTCTATATTCGGATTGCTCCTACATTACCTTACGCAACCTTTGAAATTTGTGTTACAAAGGCATTGAACGGATTTGAGATAAATATATTTTTGTGTGGATCAATTAAAGCGAATGATAGGAATAGTTGCGGGATTGCTGCTTACGCTCGTAGTGTCGGGGTTATGCTCGCTTTGCTTCAACATCGACTTAAAATGGTGGATTGCGCTCGATAAACCTGCGTTTGTGTTGCCAAACGTGTGGTTCAGCGTGTTCGTATGCGCAAGTTATTTGTCGTCGGTGCTTGCAATATCGAGGCTTGTCGAGTACAAACATATTTTTCCGTCGATGCTTTATTTTTTTGTTTTGGGAATATTTTGCGTGCTGTTCGTGTTTTCGTTTTTCACGCTTAAAAATTTGCTCGTTGCATTCATATCGATGACGATAGTGCTTGCAACGTCCTATGCGCTCTTTATCCGCTTCCTCACGAAAGAAGTGAAAATAGCCCTTGAATTTCTGCCTACTTTTCTATTCAACGTCTACGGCTTTTTGTGCGTTCTCTGCATTTTTATGAACAATTAGATGCTCGGCAAATGACAATATATTATGTTTGATTTCTTCAATAGCATATGAAAAAATAAGTTTATATTTAGAATTGCAGTATGAAATTCAAATCTAAGTTATAAATAATAAACAATCAAAGGTATCAAAAAAAGACGAACGAAGTCGTCTTTTGTTGTATGCAAATACCTATTTCGATACAATTTGCGTACACCCCATAAAAAGTGCGTACACCTTGTCAAAATTTGCGTACAGTTAAACGCACCGATAAATTGGAATTTGACGTTATAATTTCAGTACTGCAATCAATTCTTTCCCATCCATATCTCCTGTTTCCTCAAATCCGAAAGAATGGTACAGGTGTTTGGCAATATCATTTTCGGGTTCATATGACAGCCAACAGTACTCTGCTTTACCACAAGGCGATGAGTTTATGAAATCTAACGCCAAACTAAGTGCTTCTTTTCCATATCCCATGTTTTGGAATTTTCTGTCTATCATAAATCGCCAAAGATTATAATTACCAGAGGCTATTTGGGGGGCATCTTCCCAATAATCGTCTTTGTCAAAACCTATCATCAAAAAACCAATGGGAGTATCATCCTCATATATTCCAAAGGGATAGGCATAGCCATTTCCTGTTATTGCTGTATATGCTTCAATAATACTTACATCATTACTTGCAACAAAACCTTCTTGTTCTTTCGCTACTTTTAATTCGAGAATATCCCACACATTCTTTCCGTTAATTCTCTCTAATCGTAACATACTTTGCTCCTCACAAAATTCTTATTTATCGTTGAGTCTATTATAGCACAAATTTCGCATTTTTTCAATACATTCGCCTACCGTATAACGAAAAAACTTTCGTTCCGTAGCAATATCTATCGTTCCGTTGATAGACCTTTCGTTCCGTAGTTGTTTGCTGTAAAAAACAGAACCCTGCAAAAGTGCGGTTAAACATTCCGGCAAGTCATACAAAATTTAATGAAATCCTGCTTTGCAGGATGAAATCTTAGGTGTGCAACCTCAGATGAAATCAAATCCGCCTCAATTAACCCCGTGTTAGAGGGATTTCATCACAAGGTGATTTCATCCACGAAGTGGATTTATTCCGACGAAGGCGGATTTAGTTAAAAAAGACTGCAATTTTGTATCAAAATTGCAGTCTTTTTTTGGTGCGGATGACAGGACTTGTAGCGAGAGAAACGAGCGTAATAGCGATTGTTGCGCAGTATGCGCCAATCGTGTCAGCTGCACAAGTGCAGGTTGCAAACATTGTTTGCCGACAATTGAAAAATTGTCGCAAGTCCGTTGCCGTAACAAAAAAAAGACGAACGAAGTCGTCTTTTGTTGCGTGTGTACGGCAAAATCTCGTTTTTCGGGCGATTTTCGAGAGTGTGTTGGACGATAAGTACTTTTTTGCGATTGTTATGAAGAGTGTGGTGGATGATAAGCATTGGTTGCTCTGATTAATTTACAAATTCCAAAACGGTTTCATCTTCATTTATGCGGTACACAAACGGAGAATAGGCTTTTGCTATCTTTGTCCAAAGTTTTTTTGCTCCTACATTTTTCTCGTTGTATTTTATTTCCCATTTGCCATGATAGATTGATAAAATCAAATTAACTGCATCGATTGCATAATGATTTCTTCGGTAGGAAGGAAAAATCGTAAACTCTGCTATCGTATAATCCGGATGATGTCCGATAGCGGAGTATGTATTCAACATAACAAAACCGACCATAATTTCATCATCGTAAATGAAAAAGGCTTTTCTCTCCGCATCGGTAAAATACGCATCAAAATATTCGTAATGATAATTTCCTTGTTCGTCCATGTTGTCAGGATAGTACTTTGTCATCTCATACAAATATTTTTGATTTATATTCCATAAAAGTTTGCGTTCTTCCGCTTTAACTTCTTGTAATCTGATCATCTTTATTCCATCGCGTTATTCAAATTTGTCTTTGGTATAATTTTAGCATATTATGCGGTGCTTTTCAATCAAACGCATAGGTATAAAAATATCGGTCTGTAAGAAAAGACTTACAGACCGATGCGTTTGGTGCATCCTCAGGGACTCGAACCCTGGACCCACTGATTAAGAGTCAGTTGCTCTACCAACTGAGCTAAGGATGCATATCTCGGCGACAATTACGCTTTATGCGGTCGTTGTCGCTCCCTAGATATTTTGAACGACCATTGCTGATCGTTCAATTCCGCTTGCGCGTGGAGCGGGAGACGGTGTGGTCGCTTTCGCGACAACCTTCGGTGCGAACCCTTGCGGGTCTGCGATTGCATCGCACTTCACTGTGTGAAGCCGAATCCCGTCAACCGATTGCTCGATTTTCAAAGATTCTTTTTCACTCACACTATCGTTGCTTCCGTTGGAGCGGGAGACGGGATTCGGACCCGCGACTTTCACCTTGGCAAGGTGACACTCTACCACTGAGTCACTCCCGCAAGCACAAATTACTATATCAAATCAATTTGCAAAAAGCAACAATTTTTTGCCATAAAGTTAAAAATATTTTATAAAATCAGCATATAACACTCTTAATTTTGTTTTTGCTTTACAGAAACCGAAATTATGCTATAATAATGATGTTTTTGCGGATGTGGTGAAATTGGCAGACACGCAAGATTTAGGTTCTTGTACTATATAGTGTGCAGGTTCAAGTCCTGTCATCCGTACCAACAAAAGACGACTTCGTTCGTCTTTTTTTTGTTACGGCAACGGACTTGCGACAATTTTTCAATTGTCGGCAAACAATGTTTGCAACCTGCACTTGTGCAGCTGATGCGATTGGCACATACTGCGCAACAATCGCTATTACGCTCGTTTCTCTCGCTACAAGTCCAGTCATCCGTACCCAAAAAGCCTCTAAGCAGTAGATGTTTAGCGGCTTTTTCATTTTTCGCTAAGAAAAACTGTTTATCTTTTGCCACAAAACAATAAAATCATTGATATTTTGAGCAAAAAATTCCAAGAAAATAAAAAGCCAAACCGCCACCGGTGCGGATTGGTAAAGTGTGGTGGAGATAAGGGGATTCGTAGGAAGCGACCTGGACGCTTCCGTAATAGCGTCAGCGTCAGCCCGTAGTGGTTCGCACGGTGAAACCGTGGTGCGATTTTTGAAAAAATCGCGCAATCCACTTATTCCCCACAAAAAAAACAAGCCGAACAGAGTTCGACTTGTGTTCTTTTTGGTGGAGATAAGGGGATTCGAACCCCTGGCCTTCGCATTGCGAACGCGACGCTCTACCAACTGAGCCATATCCCCACATTCGCTTTTAGAAACATTCGATTTGTTCCTTGCTGTGTTATTATATCACATTATTTGATTTTGACAATTAATTTTTAACCTTTTTTTTGATATATTCTAAAAGGATTCGTGTGCTAACACATATAATACGGCTTCAAATGGATTTTGTTTGAATTTTTTTGGGAAAAATATAAAAAAGTATTGACAATAGAATCCCGATAGTGTAAATTATAACTAACGAGAATCATTATCGATAATAAATACAAATTAAATAACGATTCGAAGAAGGGTAAAGTGACAAAGAGAAACACGATACAAAAAGAAGTGGTTGCGAGGATTGTGAAAGAGGCTTGCAATCATCCGACGGCGGATATGGTCCTTGTCGAGGCGAAGAAAGAGTTGCCGAATCTCAGTTTAGGCACGGTGTATCGCATTCTCAAAGATATGGCAAACGAGGGCGAGATAAGGGAAGTGGCATGCAAAGACGCGCCGTCGAGATTCGATAAAACCACTATGAACCACGGGCATTTCCGGTGCGTGAAGTGCGGAAAAGTCGAAGATGTATTCTTCAATCTTGACAAAATCGACAAGAGTATCGTGGATTTCGGCGACAATCTCGTGCTTGAAAGCCAACTGTTTTTCAGAGGAATATGCAAGGATTGCAGAGAAAAATCGGAGTAAAAAACGCAATATAATTGCGAAAATAATAAAAAACAACAAGAATTTAAGGAGAAAGAACTATGGCAAAATTTATATGTCCTGTATGCGGATACGTACACGAAGGCGACAGCGCACCCGAAAAATGCCCGCAATGC
The DNA here is from genome assembly GCA_900547975.1 of uncultured Eubacteriales bacterium. GTDB lineage: Bacteria > Bacillota > Clostridia > Christensenellales > CAG-917 > CAG-475. The sequence continues at coordinate 29,676 of URIX01000002.1, forward strand.
GGTTGCCCCGGCAGCAAATTCATCAAGGATGACGGCGCAAAAAAGGTTTGGGCGGCAGAACACGTCATTGGCGTCGGACAAGGCGTTCCACAAGACATCTACGAAGGTTTGAAAGCCAACTTCGAAGGCGAATGCACCGAAGTCGGTATGTACCTTGCAATGGCAAGAGCGGCACACCGCGAAGGCTATCCCGAAATCGGTCTTTACTGGGAAAAAGCGGCATTTGAAGAAGCCGAACACGCCGCAAAATTCTGCGAAATGCTCGGTGAACTCGTAAGCCCATCCACGAAAGTCAATCTTGAAAAGCGCGTCGAAGCGGAAAACGGCGCAACGAGCGGCAAATTTGAACTCGCCAAACGTGCCAAAGAAGAAGGACTCGACGCAATCCACGACACCGTGCATGAAATGGCTCGTGACGAGGCACGCCACGGTAGGGCATTTGAAGGTCTTCTCAACCGCTACTTCAAATAAGACTTCGCTAAATCGCGACTAACTTTGTCAGAGGCACTCGTCCGACAACTCATTTACGATTAGTAAATTAGGGTTGCCATCCGAGGGCCTCTTTCGCGTTATTCATCGATTTAGCAAAGTCTTAAAGAAAAAATAATAATATGGCGAATAACCGTGCCATTTGTACGTTAGCATTGCGCATTAAAATTTGAAAAATAAAATAGTTTGTGCTATAAAAACACAGTATTATCCAAGTTTATATTTGATGTTTGTTATATTTTTTACTCGAGGAGCAACCGTCGAATGCCGAAAAACAAGCTTTCGGGTTCTATCTTACAAATTGAACCATCCAAAAACAAAAAAATTTAATAACCCCGTTGACAAACGGAACAGGTGCAGATTTATAATATAAATATAAAGGTTTTCGTTCAGGGACGATATTTTTTTATAAACAAAAACAATCGTGGACTGTTTGATAACAAATCGCGTATTTTCGCGATATCGTTTCGGGAAAGGCAAGGGGCATTATGTACAAAGAAAGCAAACTCGCAAAAAACAAGGCGGTCGGAATCATTCTGATGATTCTCGGAGTGTTCGGTTTTTTGATTATCATACACAGGCTTTGCTGCTACAAATTCGAATATGACGAAAAATTCAGCCCCGTAGATTACGGGAAATTTAATATTCTGTCTTTCTTCACAATTCAATCCAACGTGTTTGTATACGTGTATCTTATTTGTGCGGGGCTTGCGTCCCTTGGCGTCGAGGGGGCAAAGAAGGTCGCGTACAATCCGCTTGTCGGCGCAATGGCAACGACGTACATTCTTGTTACAGGGCTCGTATACACCGCGGGCATTCCCATGGGCTTTACTCCGCCGTTCAAGTGGGGCGATTCCTACCACGCGATGAGCAGTTTTATTCAGGTATACTTCCATATGATTATACCGCCGATTATGCTGATATTGTGGTTTTTCCCGTTCACGGACAGGCGCACGAATCATAAGACGGTATGGGCATTTGCGATATATCCGTTCGTGTATTCGATCTTTTCCATAATCCGGGGCGCGGTTGGAAAAATGCACTTTTATCCTTATCCGTTTTATCGTCCCGAATTTATATGGTCGATATTCTCAAAAGGCGATATCAATTATCCGCTTGCGTATTTTTTGATGTTCATCGTGCTTATGGCGGGAATGTTGCTGTTTGTCGGCATAGGCAGACTTATGATGTTCATAAACGATACAATGATAAGCAAAACGTTTTGCCATAGCAACGAGTGCATGGTGAGCGGACAAAGCGACGCAGACGTCGGGTAAGTCTTTCGGTATTCTGTTGTTGACTTTGGGGCGAAAGGGTGATATTCTATCGTCGCAAAAAAGGAGTAGAAATGAAAGCGGCAATCATCGGACTGGGCGTTATCGGAAAGGTACATTACAACATTTTGAACAAGCAAGGTGTTGAAGTCGTTGCAATCTGCGACACGGACGACGGCGTGCTTGAAAAATACGACGGCGTAAAAAAATACACCGATTATAAAACGATGCTCGACAATGAAGATATCGATGTCGTGCATATTTGCACGCCGCACTATCTGCATGCAGATATGACGATATACGCGCTTGAAAGAAACGTGAACGTGCTGTGCGAAAAACCGCTGTGCATAAGAAAAGAAGACATCGCGCGGATTATCGACGCGGAAAATAAATCCGAGGCGATGCTCGGCGTATGCCTGCAAAACAGATATAATAAATCCAGTCAATTTGTCAAAAGATATTTTCAAAACAAAAAAATCGATTTTGCCTTTGGCAACGTGTTGTGGCATCGCGACAAGGCGTATTATGCGTCGGGAGAATGGCGGGGCAAAAAAGAAACCGAAGGCGGCGGAGTGCTTATCAATCAGGCAATACATACGCTTGATTTGATGCAATGGATTTGTGGTGAGCCAAAGAGCGTTTGCGCAAACGTGTACAATTATTCGCTTAAAGACGTCATCGAGGTGGAAGACACCGCAGTCGCGCTGTTCAAAGGTGACACGGATTTCGAGTTTTTTGCCACCAATACCGCAAAAACCGATTTGCCGGTCGAAATTCGTTTTATTACTGGCGGAGATACTGTTACGCTTTATCCCGACAAGGTGCTTATCAACGGCGAGGTCGCAGACATCGAAAACGAAATCGCATGGAACGGTAAGCGCGCCTACGGCAACGGACACGAGAAACTTATCGGTCATTTTTATGATTGCGTCGCAAAAAAAGAAAAATTCCGGATTGACGGCAGCGAAGCGGCAAAAAGCGTGAAGGAAGTTCTGTCTGCTTATGAAAGCGACGGAAAACTCGTTGAAATATTAATTTAATCGTAATAAAACCGAAACCGTAAAAACAGCCCGAGCGGGCTGTTTTTTTGTAAAATTTGGCAATTAAGTTTGTAAATTTATCGAGATGTAAAACTGTTTGGGCGTTATGCCGAACTCGTTTTTGAATGCGCGGAAAAAGTGGGTATAATCCGAGAAACCGCACTTTGCAAACACTTCGGTTATAGGGAAGCCTTCTTCGATAAACTGTTTTGACAAGACCAGCCGTTTTTTTAGGATATATCGGTGAGGGGAAGTGTTGGTGTATTCCTTGAAAATGTGCGCGAAGTAGTATTTGTCTACAAACAACGCAGACGCGATTGCATCAAGGGAAAGATCTTGCGATATATGTTCGGAAATATAATCGATTGCTTTCGTCACGCAGGGATTTGCTTTTCCTAATATAGTGAAGTCGTCGCGGCTTTGCAAAAAATATTGTCCCAGCAACACAAGCAACGCTTTTATTCGATCCTCATTTTCGATATCTGCGCCGAAGTCGCCGGTTTGCGAAACGGAAAAGCCGTCCAGAATATGGCGTATTTTGTCCGAAACCGAGCTGTTGCGGATAAGAAAAGCATTGTGTTCGTGCGCCTGCAAAAAACAGGTGTTCAGGTCGGTTTTCGCGGTTGAGATGCGCTTCAAATATCGTTGATTGAGCCACACGACAAAGCGTTCGTACGTCATGGCAGAGTCTTTGATGTCAAGTTGATGAAGTTTGTTGGGCGGTATCAAAAGCACGTCGCCGGGGTGCAGGGAATACTTGCAATCTTCCACGATGTACGACGCAGAACCCTGCAAAAAGAAATAGATCTCCGAAAAATCGTGAGAATGCAATTCCACCGTCTTGAAATCCTTGTCTTTTTTGTGATGCACCTCGAAAGTCGAATTGCTCATTTGTTGATTTTCGTATTTTGTTCCGTTCATATCTTAACAATACTTCAAAATCGCAAGATATACAAGTAAAAAAGCAAAAAATAAAATTTACTATGCAAAAGTTGTGTGATAAAATTATAATCAATAAGGAGTGTGAAAGATGAGTTTTTTTGACGATAACCTTTTACTTTCGGGGGATACGGCGCGCAAAATTTACAGCGAAATCGCGCGTCTTCCCATAATCGACTATCACTGCCATCTCAACGAAGTTGATATTAAAAACGACAAGAAGTTTTCCGACATAGGTGAACTGTGGCTTTCGGGCGACCATTACAAATGGCGTGCAATGCGTCTTTGCGGCGTTGACGAAAGTTATATTACGGGCGACTGCTCTTACGAAGAAAAGTTTTTGAAATACGCCGAGATTATGCCCAAACTTATAGGCAATCCGCTTTACTATTGGACGCATATGGAACTCGTGCAAATTTTTGGCATAAACGAGCCTCTAAGCAAAGACAGCGCAAAGAGAATTTATGAAAAAGCAAACGCTGTTTTGAAAGGGCTCAGCGTGCAAAAACTGCTTGAAAAATTCAGGGTGGAATATATCGCAACCACCGACGATCCGTTTTCCGATTTATCTTGCCACGGCGATATAAACGGGGTGAAGGTGCGCCCGACGTTCCGTCCCGACAGATGCTTTTCGGAAGGCATCGACAAGGTTCAACTTGAAAAGAGATTGGACTATTTTGTTTCCAAAGGTTGCAAAATCGCAGACCACGGGTTTGACGATTTTTCCGACACGCAAAACATCGAATGGCTGATTGAAAAATGCTTTGAAAATGGAGTTGTTTTGCAACTGCACTTCGGCACTTTCCGGAACGTCAATACCACGGCGTTTAACAAAATCGGGAAGGACAGCGGTTTTGACGTTTTCAGGACAAACGTTGATACGGACGCTCTTGCACGACTTCTTGACAAAATGCACACAAAACTCGGGAATTTGCCCAAAATCATACTTTATCCGCTCAATGACGAATGTTTAAGGGCTGTTTGTGCGATTTCCGGCGCATTTCCCAACGTCATTGTCGGCGCGGCGTGGTGGTTTAACGACACAGTATCGGGCATAAAAAGACAGCTCGAAACCGTGTCGGAATATGCGGCTCTCGGCACGAATCTCGGCATGCTTACGGACAGCAGATCGTTCAGTTCGTATGTGCGGTTCGACTTTTACAGAAGGATACTTGCAAGTTTTATTGCAAACAAAGTCGATAAGGGAGAATACGACCAAAACAGCGCAATCGCGCTTGCAAAAGACATTGCATACAACAACGTAAAGGAGGTTTTGGGACTGTGAAAATGACCTTCCGCTGGTATGGCGAAAACGATTGCATACCGCTAAATTACATAAAACAAATACAGGGAATGAGCGGGGTTGTGACCGCCGTTTACGACACGCCCGTCGGAGAAGTCTGGAAAGAAGAAAAACTTGAAAGGCTCAAAACCCTTGCAAACGACGCGGGGCTTAATATGGAAGTTATCGAGTCCGTCCCCGTACACGAAGACATAAAACTCGGAAAACCTACGAGAGACAAGTATATCGAAGCGTACAAGCAAAATATCGTCAACTGCGGAAAAGTCGGCGTCAGGTGCATTTGTTATAATTTTATGCCCGTGTTCGACTGGCTAAGGACAGACCTTTATTTCAAGCATAAAGACGGCGCGACGTCGCTTGCTTACGATCACGAGAAACTGCTTTCGTTAGATCCCAAAAATCTGCATTTGCCGGGCTGGGACGAAAGTTATTCGACGGAAGAACTCAACAAACTTCTTGAAGAATACAAGGGAATCGCGCACGAGAAACTGTTTGAAAACCTTGTGTATTTTCTGAATGCGATTATGCCTGCCTGCGACGAATCGGGCATCGACATGGCGATACATCCCGACGATCCGCCGTGGGATATGTTCGGTTTGCCCAGAATTATTTGCAAAGAAGACGACTACGATAAGTTGTTTAATGCGGTGCCGAATAAGCACAACGGAATAACGTTCTGCACGGGAAGTTTGGGTGCGGGCAGGTTCAACGACTTGCCGAAGATGGCGGAAAAATATGCAAGCAGGATTTATTTTGCGCATCTTCGTCAGCTGAGATATGACGGGGAAATAAATTTTTACGAAAACGGACATCAGACCGACTGCGGAAACGTCGATGTGTACGCGATAGTCAAGGCACTTGTCGAAAACGGGTTTGACGGTTACGTTCGTCCCGACCACGGCAGAAACGTGTGGGGCGAAGACGCAAAACCCGGATACGGACTGTTTGACAGAGCTATGGGTGCGTGTTATCTCACAGGACTGTTCGAGGCGGTTGAAAAGGATATTAAAGGAGAGAAAAAATGAGCGTTCCTTTCAAAGTCGATTTAACAGACAAAATTGTTGCGATTACGGGTGCGGGTGGTGTGATTTGCTCGGAATTTGCCCGTGCGCTTGCGGAGTGCGGCGCAAAAGTCGCGCTTCTCGATATAAACTATGACGCGGCAAAGAAATTTGCGGACGAGATTGGCAAAAACGCGCTTGCCGTGCAGTGCAACTGCCTTGACAAAGCGGACATTCAAAGAGCAAAAGACGAAATAAACGCCAAGTTGGGGAAAGTGAATTTTCTTATCAACGGCGCAGGCGGAAACAATCCCAAGGCGACCACAGACAACGAGGTTATGACGGCGGATCTCGAAGGAGCGAAAGACTTTTTTGCCCTTGAAGAAAGCGGACTGAAATTCGTGTTCGATCTAAATATAACATCGGCGTTTTTGGTGACGCAGGTTTTTGCAAAAGACATGGTCAAAACAGGCGGAAACATCATCAATATTTCGTCGATGAACGCGTTTAGACCTCTCACCAAAATCCCTGCATACAGTGCGGCGAAAGCGGGCGTATCCAATTTCACCGAGTGGCTTGCGGTGCATTTTGCGCCGTGTAATATTCGTTGCAACGCAATCGCGCCGGGATTTTTCGTGACAAATCAGAACAGGACGCTTTTGTTCAATGCCGACGGCACGCCGACGGCAAGAACAGGCAAGATTCTGAATGCAACGCCGATGAAAAAATTCGGAGAGATAAGCGATCTTATCGGGTGCCTGTTGTGGCTCGCCGACGACAAAGCAAGCGGATTCGTAACGGGAACGGTTATACCCGTTGACGGCGGATTTTCGGCATACAGCGGAGTGTAATATGAAACAAGTAATTCCCGTAGTTGTCATAAACGACGAAAAAGAAACGATAGAAATTCTCTCGAAATTGAGAGAAGGCGGCATAAACTGCGCGGAAATCACATTCCGTACGGCGTGCGCAAAAGAGGCGATTGCAATCGGTACGAAAGCCTTTGAAGATATGAATATCGGCGCGGGCACGGTTATCAATGCCGAGCAGGCAAAAAGCGCAGTACAGGCGGGTGCAAAGTTTATCGTGTCCCCGGGGTTTTCCGACGAGGTGGCTTGCTATTGCATAGACGAGAATATTCCGTATTATCCGGGGTGTGTGACACCCACCGAGATTATGCGCGCGCTCTCGTACGGATTGAACGTCGTCAAGTTTTTCCCTGCGGGCGTATACGGCGGACTGAAAGCGATGAAAGCATTGTCGGCACCGTTTCCGCAAATCAGATTTATCCCGACGGGCGGTGTGGATTTGATCAACCTGAAAGAATACCTTGATTTCGACAAGGTGTATGCCGTGGGCGGCTCTTTTATGATGAAAGGCGATATCGTAAAAAACTGCAAGGAGATTGTAAAGATATGCGAGTTGTGACTTTTGGAGAAATAATGCTTCGTCTGGCACCCGAAAACTATTTGCGGTTCGTACAGGCGGACAGGCTTGAAGCGACTTTTGGCGGTGCGGAAGCAAACGTTGCCGTGTCGCTTGCAAATTTTGGCGAAGACGTGGCTTTTGTGAGCAAACTTCCGTCACACGAGATAGGACAAAGCGCGATAAATTCCCTTCGCAAATTCGGCGTCGATACGTCGTTTGTCGCAAGGGGCGGCGAGCGAGTCGGCATTTATTATTGCGAAAAGGGCGCGAGCCAACGCCCTAGTAAAGTTATATACGACAGGGCCGGCAGTGCAATCGCAACCGCAACCGGCGACGACTTCGATTGGGACAAAATCTTTGACGGAGCAAAATGGTTTCACTTTACGGGCATAACGCCTGCCCTTAGCGATACGTTGGCAAGCATAGTTTTGCAAGCTGTCAAGAGCGCAAAGGAAAAAGGAATAACCGTGTCGTGTGACCTGAATTTCCGCAAAAAACTTTGGAGCAAGGAAAAGGCGAAAGAAGTTATGAGCGAAATATGCAAGTACGTCGACGTGTGCATAGCAAACGAAGAAGACGCAAAAGACGTGTTCGGAATCGAGGCGGAAAACACCGATATCGAAAGCGGAAAACTTAATGAACAAGGTTACGTTTCGGTTGCCAAACAACTTGTCGATAAGTTTGGTTTTAAGGCGGTTGCAATCACGTTAAGAGAAAGCATAAGCGCAAACGACAATAATTGGTCGGGAATGTTGTACACGGACGGTAAGGCGGTTTTCAGCAAGAAATACGCAATGCATATCGTGGACAGAGTCGGCGGCGGAGACAGCTTCGGCGCAGGACTTATTCATTCGTTGCTCGCGGGTAAAAATGCAAGTGAAGCGATTGAATTTGCAGTTGCGGCAAGTTGTTTGAAACACTCGATCGAGGGCGATTACAATATGGTGAGCAAAGAAGAAGTAGAAGCGCTCGCAAACGGAAATGCAAGCGGAAGAGTGCAAAGATAAAAAGGATACTACTATGAACAAAATTACAATATCAGGGTTTTATGATGAAATAAGCAGCAAATTAAGTGCCCAAATCGGTGTATTGCATCAACTCGGAGAGCATTATATGTGCCCGAGAAACGTAGACGGCAAAAACATAGCCGATTATTCTTTCGAAGAATTCAAAGAGAAGATTTATCCTATTCTTAAAAAGGAAGATATACACTTTTCTTCAATCGGTTCACCGATAGGAAAGGTGGGTATCGACGACGACGAAGGCTTTGAAAAGCAAAAGAAACAGCTTGCGGAGCTCGTGAAAATCGCAAAACTTACGGAGTGCGAATACATCAGGGTGTTCTCCTTCTTTTACGGCGACAAAAATCCGAAAGATTGCACGGAAAAAGTTATTGCCCGCCTCAAAGAAATGCTTGCCATCGTCAAAGGAAGCGGCGTAAAACTTTTGCACGAGAACGAAAAGAAAATTTACGGAGACGTGCCTTCAAGAGTGCTTGAAATTTACAACGCGATAAACGACGAGGATTTCGTGCTTTGTTTTGACGCAAGCAACTACATCCAATGCGACGTAAATCCCAAAGACGCTTTCGATATGCTCAAAGACCTCGTCGTGTATTATCACATCAAGGATTGCTCGACCTATAAGGTTGAAGTTCCCGTGGGAACGGGCGAAGGACATTACGATTACATCATCGGCGAACTGACAAAGCGCGGATACGAAGGATTTATGACGCTTGAACCGCATACGTTCAAGTACGCCGTTATGAAACCGCTCGTATACTTCGTGCCGTTCGTCAAATTCGCAATGAAGGACTATTTCAAAGCGTTTCGCCTCATCGACAAAAAGATGGGCAGAAATTACTTTGCGTGCGCTTCGAGGAAAACGGTTTTCCTCTGGCAATATAACAACCTTAAAAAATTGATTTCGGAGGCAAAATAATGGATAAAAAAGAAGTCAGATACGGCATTGTAGGAATCGGTAAACAAGGCACATTTTACACCAAGATATTCACGAAGTTAAAAGGTCTTGTAAAAGGCGCAAAACTCACCGCAGTGTGCGACATTTTGCCTGAACGTCGCAAGTACGCCGAAGAAAACCTCAAAGGCGTTAAAGTGTTCGACAACTATCAAGATATGTTCAAATCGGGGCTTATCGACGTCGTTATGGTGGAAACTCCGCACTATTTCCACTCGCAAATCGCAATCGACGCAATGAAAGCAGGGCTGAACGTGCTCTGCGACAAGCCTGCGGGCGTTTTCACAAAACAAGTGCGCGAAATGAACGAAGAAGCGAAAAGGCATCCCGATTTGTTGTTCGGAATGATGTTCAATCAGCGCACGAATCCGCTATATATAAAGGCAAAAGAGATTATCGACAGCGGTCGTCTCGGAAAACTCACGCGTATCGTATGGATAATCACAAACTGGTATCGTCCGCGCGCGTATTATGCACAAGGCGGCTGGCGCGGCACGTGGTGGGGTGAAGGCGGCGGCGTTCTTCTCAACCAATGCCCCCACCAACTCGATTTGTTTACTTGGCTTGCGGGGCTTCCCGTCAGCGTAACGGCAACGGCGTCAACCGTCGGGCGTGATATCAGCGTTGAGAACGACGTGACGGCTTATTGCAAGTTCGCAAACGGCGCAACCGGTGTGTTTATCACCTCAACGCACGACGCTCCAGGTACTAACCGTCTCGAAATCACCGGAGAGGGTGGAAAAATCGTCATCGAGAAAGGCAAACTCACCTTTACGGAAAATAAGGAGCTTGAACCCGTATTCTCCGAGCACAACACCGTGTTTATGGGTAAACCAAAGACTAAAAAATACACATATCGCGGAATCGGGCATTATCTTGCCCTCACGAAATATCCGCCGCAACATATCGGCATAATCAAGAATTATACCGATTATCTTCTCAAAAAGACGGACAAATTCACTGCACCCGGCGAACAAGGCATCATCGGACTTACGTTCTCCAACGCAATCCATCTTGCAAGCTGGACGCACAAGGAAGTTCAAATCCCGTTTGATGAAAATTTGTTTATCGGCGAGCTTGAAAAACGCAAGGAAGCCGAAAAAGAAAACGGCAAAAAATAATCGAAAATACACAAAAAAAGGGAGTTATTATGAGCGATATTTCAAACGTCGCACAGGCGACGGAACAAAGTTTCATTTCGCGGACAAGCGGACTCAAAACCAAGGATTATATCGGCTACGCGATGGGCGATACTGCGTGCTGTCTTGTTTTCGGTCTGGTCACGTCGTTTTTGCAAAAGTTTTACACCGACATTTTCAGTTTAAGTCCGCTGTTCATCATGCTTATGTTCATCGGCGCGAGAATTTGGGATGCAATCAACGATCCGCTTATGGGCAGAATTTGCGATACGGTTAAGTTGTCAAAGTGGGGCAGATACCGTCCGTGGTTTTTGTGGGCGGCAGGACCGCTCTTTGTCTCGTCCGTGCTTATGTTCATCAAATGGCCGGGACTTACGGGCGAAGAAAACTATGTCGGCACTTGCATTTACGCAACCGTTACATACATTGCGTTCGGCATGAGTTATACAATGTTGCAAATCCCTTACGGCGGTCTCGCATCCGTTGTCACTACCGATGAAAAAGAGCGCACAAAACTTTCCGTTTTTCGTTCTATCGGCGCGGGCGTGGGCAGCGTTCCCGCCGTGCTTATCGCGTCGTTCTGCTATAAGAAAGTCGGTGTAAATCCGGAAACGGGCAGAGAAATCTCCGAAATGCAATATTTGCCGATAATCATCGGCGTAGTAGTCATCTCGCTCGTTGCTCTTGTTATGCTCGTTCTTGCGTTTGTATTCAACAAGGAAAGAGTCATCGCACAGCCCAAAGCAAGAGTTAAAGGCGAGAGTAAAGAAATCGTCAAAGCGCTTTTCAAAAACAGATCGTTCATAGCAGTCAGCGTTGCAAGTATGCTTTTGCTGGCAGGACAAATGTTTACGCAAAGTTTTTATCTGTACCTGTTCGATGATTATTTCGGAAAGCCGTGGATGAATCTCGTTTCTACTGCTTGCACGTACGCACCTATGGTCATATTCATGTTATTCACGCCGAAACTCGTCAGAAAGTTCGGCAAAAAAGAACTTTGCGGAGTGGGTATGATAATTGCTGCGGTTGCAAATCTCGGCATGTTCGCACTTCGTTCGGTCAATCCCGACATTCTCGCATATCTATTCCTTGTGCTGTGCTTTGCGAGCGGTATAGGTCTTACGTTCATTATATTGCAAGTGTGGTCTATGGCAACCGACGCAATAGACGAAATCGAAGTCAAGACAGGCAGGCGCGATGACGGAACGGCATACGCATTCTTTATGTTCTTCAGAAAACTCGGTCAGGTCATTGCCGCAATCGCTGTCAACGGTGCGCTTCTTGGTATGCATTACGACTATACGAAAGGCGCGATTCAAACCTCAAAAAACCTTGAAATAATGTACGATATGGCGACCATTATCCCGGCGGTGCTTTTTGGAATTATGGCTGTCGTGTTGCTTGTATGGTATCCGCTTTCCAAGAAGAAAGTTGCAGAACTGCAAGTGATGAAAGAAGAACATCTCAAAAACGCATTCGAAAGCAACGCGATTGCAATCGACAACACAAGCGGCATAGAAAAACTTGGCGAGTCGTGCGCGCAACTTGAAGAAGATGCCGAAGAAGCGACTGATAAAAAATTGGATTAAAGTGCGCGAAACGACATTTATAATGAAAATAACGAGGGATAAAGTATGAAATACGGTGTACAATTGTTTTCTTTAAGAAAGTATCTGAAAGATGAAAAAGGATATGAACAAGTGTTTAAGCGCACAAAAGAAATGGGGGCGCAAGTGGTGCAACTGTCCGGAGGAAAGCCCGTTAAGGCGGAGTTTATCAAGTCGCTCGTAGACAGATACGATTTGCCCGTTTGCATAACTCACGATAAATTCGACAGGCTTGAAAATGACCTTGACGCGCTTATCGCCGAACATAAGATTTACGGTTGCAACAATATGGGTATCGGAATGATGCCAAAGCAATTCCGCACGGGGAAAATCGAGGATTTGGACAAATTCGTTGACTTTTTGAATACGACTTGCGAGAAACTTGCCAAAGAGGATATGACGATTGCTTATCACAATCACTGGTTCGAATTCGACGAAATCGACGGCAAGGTTATATACGACTATATGATCGAACATACTGATCCGAGAGTGCAGTTTATTCCCGACACGTATTGGATCAGATTTACCGGAAACGACATCGAGAAGTATCTTGAAAAGCTTGCGGGAAGAGTTAATACTTTGCACCTTAAAGACTACAAAAACAAAATTTTCAGAGCGGTGGGAAAGGGTACGCTCGATTTTAAGAGCATACTTGAATCAGCCGAAAAATGCGGAGTTAAGAACGCCGTCGCGGAACTTGATTTTTCGCCGAATCCGTATAAGAGCGTCGAGTTTTCGATGAAGACGTTAAAGAAGATTGCAAATGGAAACTAAAACGATTTCAACGCCTTGCGGCAACGTTATCGGCGAAGTTACGCCGTACGGATTGCGGTTCAGGGGTATAAAATACGCAGCAGCCGGACGTTTTGAAATGCCCGTCGAAGTCAGGTCTTTCGGCGGTGATTTCGACGCGACAAAACAAGGCGTATGCTGTCCGCAAATGCGTGCATTCTGGAACGAAGAACACAGATTTTATTATCAGGAGTTCCGCAAAGGAAAAGATTTTACTTACAGTGAAGATTGCCTTATCCTTGACGTTCATGCGCCCGACAACGCCAAAAACTGTCCCGTGATAGTTTTTATTCACGGCGGAAGTTTCACGGGCGGCAGCATAAACGAGATGCAGTTCAACGGCTCGGCGTACACGAAGCGTGACGTGATTTTCATTGCGATAAACTATCGTCTCAACGTATTCGGTTTTTTTGCCGACGGTGTGCATTGCAAAGGCAATCTCGGATTATACGACCAATACACCGCGATCGAGTGGATCAGACACAACGTCAGCTCTTTCGGAGGCGATCCCGACAACATAACTCTTATGGGGCAAAGCGCGGGCGCAATGAGCATACAAACGTTGATTTGCTCGGACTATCTCAAAGGCAAAGTCAAGGGCGCAATCATGCTGTCCGGTGGAGGAAAACGAGGCGCGATATTGCCTTTGTCAAAGCCGAACACGAGATATTGGAAAAAACTCGTAAAAGTAACGGGAGCGAATTCGTTTGAAGAATACAAAGCCATGCCGACGGACAAGGTATGGACTGCGTGGAAAACAAAATATTCGCTTGGAAAAGCACTTTGTACAAAACCCGTGATCGACAACGAATTGGTAAAAAACGCAAAGTATGACACAGACATCCCGATAATCTTCGGAACGGTCAAAAAAGACTTGTTGCCGCCCGTGCTCAATCATATGGCAAGAGCGTTTGCAAGAAAACAAAAAAGAAAAAATACACCGTGTTACGTGTTTTCGCTCACGCGACTGTTGCCACCCGATAACGCGTCTTTCCATTCCTGCGACCTTTGGTATGCGCTCGGCTCGCTCGGGGATTCCTTACGACCTTTTACGCAAGACGATTACGACTTGTCCGATGAAATGGTTGACAGATTTTCAGCTTTTGCAAAATCGCAAAATCCCAACGCCGACGGCAAACCGCAATGGAATGTCTATTCATCAAAATCCGACATCAAAGTTTTCAAATAAATTTATATAAGCAATTCAAGTGCGAACGCCTGCCGCGTTCGCATTTTAAGTTGTAGCCTTTAGCGACAAAAAACCACCACTTGAAGTGGTGAAATAGAGGTTGCGCACAAAATTTGTGCGTAAGCAGATGTATAGATAAATAGGGTGGCGTTCTAATTGCACAAAATCCGCAATATGAGATTTTTATAAATTTAAAGAATTTATAGGCGTAGTTTTGTAGCAAAAAATTCTCGAAGAAAAATAATACGAACCCATTATCTGAGTTCGTATTATTGTCATTTGGTGAGCAAAATAATGCATCAATTGATTGAGTTTACATTAGTTTGTTTAGCGGTTTAGATTACAAGAACAGCACAAAAACTAATGATTGTTTTTATGAGTGTGTTGCCATTCTTGGAATTCATCGTATGAACGGATGTAGTCGTCTTCGGAATACTTTTCGGATGCAAGAACAAGCAGGACGCCGTCGTGAGAAAAGTCAAAGATTTCACGCCACACGTTGTGACCTATGTATAGCCCTTTTGCCGGGTCGTCAAGGGTTACGACTTGTTTTTCTTCGCCGTTTGTCAGCATAACTTTGCAACTGCCGTGAATTGCGATATAGATTTGTTGTAAATTCTTGTGCGAATGGAATCCTCGACTGGTATGTTCGCCGACGCCGTAAATGTAATAAACGCGTTTTACGGTGAAGGGAATTTCTTTTTCGTATTCTGCGACTACGAGCATTCCTCTCGAATCGCCGTGTTTTTGGAAGTCTATTTGTTTGATGTCCATAGTTTTGTCCTTATGAAACGTTTTATTGAAATAACCGGGTGTTTGATTGCCATAAAGCAAATATATTTAAGACGTTTGCAAGCGGTGCTTTTTTCGTTATGCGCGGATTCAAACGCTTTTTTTTCGCGCAACCATATTGCTTCGTTTTTCCACGCCTTGTAATCGGATTTTGCTGCCGATGGATTCTGACAGTAGGGAAGTACCTCGTTTTTGAAAATACTATCCGATACTTCCAGATACTTTTCGCTTAATCCGCCTTGACTGCTGATGCCGCCACTTCGATATTTTATAACGATTCTATCCCAAAATGTGATAGGTATGCCCATTCGTGATAATTTCAAATTTGACGGATAGTCTTCGACAAGAGGGTAGCGTTCATCGTAACCGCCCATAAGTTCAAAACTCGTTTTCGTTCTTGCCGTGCAACAACCGAAAATCAGGTTGAAACCTCGCATTTTCTCGAACAATTCTTGCGGCGTTGAATTTTCTATCGCGATGATTTCCGCCGACGTTGGCGCGTCATATAAGTGCGTTTCGAGATTCTCGTCGTAAACGGCTCGTTTTGCGGTTATAACGTCGGCATTCGTACTTTCGAATCGTTCGACCCATTGCGTCAGCACGGATTCGTCAAAAAACTCGTCGTCAGCCGCGACGTTGAACAGATACTTGCCGTTCGCTTTCGATAAAGCGCGGTTTAGATTCTTGGTTATGCCGAGATTGCTATCGTTTCGTGTAACAATCAAATCGACTATATTTCCCGTGTTATTTGCGCGGATATATTCGATTATTGCCTCGCCGTCGAAGTCGCTCGACGCGTCGTCGCAAACGATATATTGAATATTCGGATACGACTGCATAAGCACGGAATCGATTGCGCCGAATATTGTTTTTGAATTGTTGTATGAAGGCGTGACGACGGTTACAAGGGGATTCATTATCTGCCCTCGTACATTTTGGCGTAATAATTTTGATATTCGCCGCTGATTATTCTTTCCCACCATTCCTTATGCGTGAGATACCAGTCGATTGTGCGACGGATTCCGTCTTCAAACGTAGTTTGAGGCAACCAACCGAGTTCACGGTGAATTTTTGTCGGGTCTATTGCGTATCTACGGTCATGTCCGGCTCTATCGGTGACAAATTTGATTTCGCCTTTGCCGAGGGTGTTGATGATTGTTTGCACGACTTCCAAATTGTTTTTTTCGTTGTGGCCGCCGATATTGTAGACTTCGCCGACTCTGCCGTTGTGGATAATAAGATCAATGGCAGAGCAGTGATCCTCGACGTAAATCCAGTCGCGAACGTTTTTGCCGTCGCCGTATACGGGAAGCGGTTTGTCGTTGAGAACATTTGCAATCATCAAGGGGATCAGTTTTTCGGGAAAGTGGTACGGCCCGTAGTTGTTTGAACAACGAGATATGGTGACGGGCAAACCATAGGTGCGATGATATGCCAAAACGAGCAAGTCCGCCGATGCTTTTGATGCAGAGTAGGGACTCGATGTATGAATAGGAGTTTCTTCCGTGAAGAACAAATCGGGTCTATCAAGTGGCAAATCGCCATACACTTCGTCGGTAGAAACCTGATGGTATCTTGTGATTCCGTATTTTCTGCACGCGTCCATAAGCACTTGCGTGCCCAGAATGTTTGTTTTTAAGAAAATTTCGGGATTGACAATGGATCTATCAACGTGGCTTTCCGCTGCAAAGTTGACAACGATATCGGGCTTTTCGGATTCAAAAAGTTTGAAGATATTCTCTCTATCGGTTATGTCGATTTTGACGAATTTGAACTTCGGGTTCTTCAATGCATCTTCAAGCGTTTCCATATTGCCGGCATAGGTAAGGCTGTCAAGACAAACGATTTGATAATTCGGATGTTTGTCCAGCATATGATATATAAAGTTGCTACCGATAAATCCGGCGCCGCCGGTGACAAAAATTTTCATAGTCTATTTTCAGTGTTTGCCAATCTTAAAAGATATTGACCGTATTCTGTTTGCGCAAGGTTTTCACCCAACTGTCTTAGGTGCTCTGTTGTGATATAGCCGTTGCGCCATGCAATTTCTTCCAAACAAGAAATATATAAACCTTGTCTGTTTTGTACAACTTCAACGTATGTTGCTGCTTGCATCATTCCGCTAGGGCTGCCTGTATCGAGCCACACCGTGCCTCGTCCCAGCAAAATGACTTTCAACTGTTTGCGGCTTAAATATTCATTGTTTATAGATGTTATTTCAATTTCGCCTCTCGCAGAAGGCTTGACGTTTTTTGCAATTTCCACAACGCTGTTGTCATAGAAATAAAGTCCCGGAACAGCATACGACGATTTGGGCTTTTCAGGCTTTTCTTCAATGGAAATAACGTTGAAGTCTTTGTCAAATTCAACTACGCCGAATTCCCGTGGGTGTTTGACAGGATAACCGAATACGGTTGCGCCATTATTGTCGGATATCGCTTGTTTGAGTGTCAGAGCCAAGTTTTGTCCGTAAAAAACGTTGTCGCCCAAAATCAAGCAAACGTCATCGTTGCCAATAAAGTCCTCGCCGATAATAAAAGCGTCTGCAAGTCCGCGCGGCTTATCTTGTACAGCGTACGAAAACCGAACGCCCAAAGACGAGCCATCTTTTAACAGCGATTTGTATTGTTCGATAGCCTCAGGCGACGAAATAATCAAAATATCTCTTATGCCTGCAAGCATCAAAATTGACAAAGGATAATAGATGAGCGGTTTGTCATAAATAGGCAAAAGCTGCTTTGATACAGCGATTGTCAACGGATATAAGCGTGTGCCTTTTCCGCCTGCTAAAATTATGCCTTTCATCGTGGATTTCCCCTTTTTAGGTTAGTTAAAAATTTGATATACCTAAATATACCACCAAAAGAGTTGAGATGTCAACATTGACAAAAAATATGTAAAAATATAGTGACAAAAGGAGTAATAGATTCTCGTTGCCAATACTTTTATCGAAAATTGTTGATATATCGTGAAATTATGTTATAATAAACAAAGAATGGCCTCAATCAATCTGTGGTTGTTCAATATTTGTTAGGGTAGGAATAGGCAGTTAATGAAAATACCGTATTTGGATTTGAGTGTAATGCACAACGAGTTGAACGATCGACTTATTGCGGCGTTCAATAGAGTTTTGAGTGCAAATAGTTTTATTCTCGACAAAGAAGTCGAGAATTTCGAAGCACATTTTGCTCAATACTGCGGCGCAAAATATGCAATCGGATGCGGAAACGGACTCGATGCGTTATATTTGACTCTCAAAGCGATGGTCGTGACTTACGGCGACGAAGTTATCGTTCCGTCAAACACTTATATCGCGACGGCACTCGCGGTTTCTTACGTCGGTGCTACGCCGGTATTTGTCGAGCCGACGCTCGATACTTTCAATATCGATCCCGAAAGAATAGAAGAAGCGATCACGGACAAAACAAAAGCCATAATCGCAGTCAACCTCTATGGCAGAATGGCAGATTTGGACAAGATTAAAGCAATCGCGGACAAATATTCGTTAAAACTTATAGAGGATTCGGCGCAAGCGCACGGTGCGGAATACAAAGGACATAAATCGGCATATTACAGCGATGCGGCGGGATTTAGTTTCTATCCCGGCAAAAACTTGGGAGCACTCGGCGACGCCGGCATAATCGTGACGAACGATGCCGACCTTGCGGACAAACTTCGTTGCTTGAGAAACTATGGCTCAAAAATCAAGTATGAGCACATTGTCAAGGGAACAAATTCGCGTCTTGACGAAATGCAAGCGGCTTTTTTGGATGCAAAACTTCCAGAACTTGACAAATGGAATGCTCGCAGACAAGAAATAGCGCAAAGACTGATAAATGAGGTGCACAATCCGCTTATCGTTATGCCCAAACCTTGCGACGAAGACCACTTCAACGTATGGCACATTTTTGCAGTGCTTTGCAAAGAACGCGCTGCTCTTGAGAAATATCTTAACGACAACGGAATAGGGACGAACAAGCACTATCCAAAGTCGATGCACTTGCAAGGCGCATATCGAGATCTCGGATTCAAGAAGGGCGATTATCCTATTGCCGAAACGATTTCCGAATGTGAATTGTCCATACCCGTTTATTATGGTATGACCGACGAGCAAGTCGATTATTTGATCGAAAAATTGAATTGTTTCGAGGCGTAATATGATTCATCCGCTTTCCGACGTTCAAAGCACGAATATAGGTGACAACACCAACGTATGGCAATTTGTCGTTATACTTCGTGGCGCAAAAATCGGCTCGAATTGCAATATATGCGCCAACTGTTTCATTGAAAACGACGTCGTTGTGGGCGATAACGTGACCGTCAAATGCGGCGTACAGTTGTGGGACGGTTTAAGAGTCGAAGACAACGTTTTTATAGGCCCGAATGCAACTTTTTGCAACGATAAATTTCCAAAGTCGCACAACAAAGACTTTGCGTTGTTGCAAACAACCGTGAAAAAAGGTGCATCTATCGGGGCGAATGCTACAATTTTGCCGGGGATAACCATCGGCGAAAACGCAATGATAGGCGCAGGGGCGTTGGTGACGAAAGACGTTCCTACAGGCGCAATAATCAAAGGGAAATATTGATATGGAAAAACAAAAGCAAAAAATTGTTTTCTATTTCAGAAAAAACGTTTTGGCAAAAGGCGATTTTGCTCTTTATTATTGCGTTGCGAACGAGATTGCGGAAAACTTCGACATCGACGTTTTTTGCGTAAACAACTCATACAAAGAGATTCAACAAGAGTATTTAGATTCAAAAATAAACTTCTGTGATTTGAACGAAAGCAACCTCAAAGACTTTGAAGGGGCATATTTCGTTACGGCTTACAACCAGTTGTTTTTCTTGCTCGAAGAAATCGAGAGCATCAAATCCGCAAAAATACTTTTATTGTTTTTGCATCCACAAATCACAAATTGGATGAACAATCAGTTGCCGAAAAATGCGAATGTTAAAAGCATATATAAATTGTTGCGTGAAAAAAACGCTTACGGATTTATGGATTGCGCAAATTTGTTCGCACTCGAAAAGCGAACCAATATATGTTTTGAAAAACGTTATTTCCCAGTAGTCTTCGACGATAAACACGTTTCACAACACGTCGACGCTTGCGATGTCGTGTCCGATGACGAAATAAATATCGGTTGGTTCGGACGGCTCGACGCGGACAAGATTTATTCTTTGCTCAACGTGCTGGACAATTTGCTTGAAGAAGGCATTTGTAACGTCAACTTCCATTTGATCGGTGACGGAAACGCGAAAAAACTTATCAACGTAAACAAATACGCTCCCAATATAAAGATCGTGTTCAATTCGTTTATGTTCGGCGAGGAAAGGGATTCGTATTTAAGAAGCAACGTAGATATGGTAGTCGCAATGGGAATTTCCGCTTTGGACGTGGCGTTGTTGTCCATTCCGACCGTTATTCCGATCGTATCTTCTCAAAGAATCAGAGATGATAAATTGGCGTATATTTTCGATGCGAACGATTATTGTTTGGGTTGGAACGTGACCGACGTTGACGCCGCAACGAAGAAAACTTACGGCATTAAACAAATCATAGGCGATTTGCAATGCGGACGCAAGAAGGAATTGGGTGAAAAGTGCTACGATTATGTACAATCAACATTTAACGTTAAGGAACATTCGCTCGATTTGGTAAAGTTGATTACGTCAACGAATCTTACCGTTGTCGATTGCTTGGCAAACGCAACGATTGCAAATCAACTGCGCAAATTCCGCTTGTACAAACGTTTGCGCGGTGCAAACAGAGGTTACAACGATTATTTGTCTTTCCGTGTAAAATTGGCACGGTTCAAAGAAATGAAATTCGCGAGCCAAGTGAAATTTGCATTGAATAAACTATTGAAAAAAGGATAACGAAATGAGTAAAATAGTCTTTTTTATTGAAACTAACGCCCCGATAACAGACGCGCAGCGAGTTATTCTTAACCTTGCCGTTTCGGCGTATAAAGACGGTCAGGACATTGTGTTTTTGAACAATTATCAGTTGGAAGAAGCTGATTTGTCCGAAGACGCAAAACAAATATTCGAATTGACGAGCGAGGTCGATTTTTCGAAATATGAAGGGGCTGTCTTCTTTACGCCGTGCAACTATATGTTGCATTTACTTGCTCATATTTCGTGCCTTAATGACGCGAAAATTTGCTTGTATTCTTACGATAAACGATCTATCGACTGGCTTATCAGTCACTTTGCGGACGGTAGATGCGTAACGAACATAAAAAATTTGCTGATAAATACAAACGCCCTTTCTTTCAGAGGCGGAAACTGCGTGTTTGCAAATTACGATTCTGATGGCAGAGAAGTGCTTTATATTCCGCCGTTTATTGACGAGAGCATTGAGTTCCAACCCCAAAGCGTCGTAAACGAAAACGTAATAAATATAGGCGTTTTCGGTCCGTTCGGCGCGGCTGTGGCGAATATGCTCACAAACCTTATTCGCAACATGCGAGTGCAAAAAATCGATAAACTGGTGAAAATCCATATCATTGGCAAAACGAGCGAAATGTTCAACGGAAAGTTTTCCGATTGCTCGACAAACTATACGAATATGATATACACCGGCGAGATGGCCGAAGAAGACTATGCGCAGTATATAAAGAAAAACGTAGATATTATACTTGCATATGGCGAAAATGCGATATCTGCGGCAAAGTTCGGCGTGCCCGTCGTTATTCCCGTAATCGATGCAAAACCGTTCGAGGGCAACAGATACGTTTATTTGTTCAATGCGGAAAATCACGTTTTCGGTTGGAATTTTGCCGAGTCAGTCAAACTTGACGACGATTGCGTGACGTTCAAAACCGTTCTTAACGACATTTACGAAAAAGGGCTCAAACAAGAGCGTGCAAAACAATGCTTCGAGTTTGTCGTTGCCAACGCATCAAAAGCATATGCACTCGATTCTTTGTATAAGCAGATTGAACAAAGCCAACTTACATTGTCTGATTGCTTGGACAACGTTTATATTACCAAAAGACTCAAACAGTATTTTGCAAGTACGGCAAAAAGTTTCGGCGAGTTTATAGCCGTCAAAGCAAAGCCCGTTGAAAATGCGAAAACACCGAAGAAATCCGTCAAAAAGGCTATTTTGGACAATGCTCGCGTTTTCATCAAAAAACGCAAATTTTTTGAACTCCAAGCTGGATACGTCAAAAAAGTTTCGCAGATCATTGCAAAAAAGGATAAAAACGGAAAGATAAAGGTTGCATTTATCGTCGTTTTCAAGAGCGTTTTCCCAACGCGTCCGATATTTGAAAAAATGTGCGCAGATCCTAATTTCGATCCGTATATTGTGGTTGCGCCGAACGTTGGAAGAACGATGAAATATCAGCGCGATCTTTATAACGATACGTTCGAAGGACTCAAAGAGGAATACGGAGATAGAGTTATCGGGGGATATGATATTGCAAACGATAAGTATTATGAACTAAAAGACGAATATAGCGTCATTTTCTTCTGCAATCCGTACAAGCATTTGGTGCATCCTTATCACGAAATCGAGTATTTCCTCGACAAACCCGTTTTGCCGATTTATTCGAGTTACGGATTCGCCGCGTTGAGTTTTTGGGACGAAGTCATCGCAACGGATTTCTATAACTATTTGTGGAAAGCGTGCGTAGAAACGCCGTCAAATCTCAAACATTTGCAACAAGTTCAAACCATAAAGGGTAAGAACGGCGTTGTTACGGGATATATCAAGGCGGACGGACTTGCGAATGTCGTACCAACGCCGAGAGATAGAAAACGTATTTTGATTTGCCCGCATCATACGGTATGGGGGTGGAAAACTCTCAATATTTCCAATTTCCTGACATATTGCGATTTGTTTGTCGAATTGCCGAAGATGTATCCCGATATCGATTTCGTGTTTAGGCCGCATCCGCTTTTGATGGATAATCTGAAAGCACACAAAGTTTGGACTCAACAGCAAATAGACGACTATCTCGCAAGAATGCTTGAAAGTCCGAATATTACCTACGACACGTCGGGTGACTATTATCAACAATTTGTCGATAGCGACGCAATGATTCACGATTGCGGTTCGTTTATTGGCGAGTATCTCTATACGGAAAAGCCATGTTGCTATATGATCAAGTCGGAAGAAGAAACTTATAAAGGGCTTGTTCCGCTCGGTCAGCAATGTATGGATCAGTACTATCACGCTAAGTCGAAAGAAGATATAATCAACTTCATAGAGAACGTCGTTATAAAAGGCAACGATCCGATGAAAGCGCAAAGAGAGGCGTTTGTGAAAAACGAACTTAAAGCAAATTATCCTCACGCGGCCGATACGATGATAAATATGATTAAAAAGGAACTTAAAATAAAATGAACGTCGGAATAGTGTTGGCAGGCGGCGTCGGGAGACGTTTCGGCGGAAACGTGCCAAAACAGTATCAAACCATAAACGGAAAAGAAGTGATTTACTACTCGATAAACGCGCTTACAAACAGTTCAAGCGTTGACAAAATCATTGTCGTTGCGCAAAACGAGTATGCAAACGGTATAAAAGAAATCAATCCGAACGTCGAAATCGTTGAGGGCGGCGATACGAGAAACAAATCGCTCTACAACGCTTTGCGTTTCATAAAAGACAATTATACTTGCGAAAAGGTGATAATTCTCGAAGCGGCTCGACCGATGATAACGTCGAAAATTGTTGACGATTATCTCGAAAGACTCGATCGCGCAGACGCCGTGATAACTGGTCAAAAAATAGTGGCAAGTCTCGGATGCTATCATATGCACACGGTAAACAGGGAAGACTATTATCTCATCGAAGCACCCGAAGCGTTCCGATTCGATTTGCTTTTCGACAACTTCGATAAGGATTCCAAAACGATAACGGCAACCAATCAGCATTTGCCGGCAGACAGCAAACTCGATATAAACTTCGATTTTGCAAACAATCTGAAAATAACGTATTTCCCCGATTTGAAATACTGCGAAAACTTGATGAACGAAAATGAGCTATAAACTGATTGCAATGGATTTGGACGGAACGCTCACACAGCACAAGTCCAAACTCGAACAACAAAATACGGATTTGCTCTATCAACTGAAAAGCAAGTATTCTCTCGTTATGCTCGGCGCAGGCGGTTGCCAAAGAATATACGAGCAAATGAATTGCTTTCCGATAGATATAGTCGGCAATTACGGGATACAAGAATCAACCGTCGAGAACGGCAATTTCAAGATTATCAGAAACGACGTGTATTCCGTCGATAAATCGTTTTTTGAAAATACCGTCACCCAAATCCGAAAAGAAACGGGATATACGAATTACGTCGGACAAAACGTCGAGTTCCACCAGTCGGGGTTGGTTACGTTCCCTTTGCTCGGAACGGGTGCAAAACTCGAAGATAAGTTGGCATTCGATCCGGACGGAAAGAAACGCACTGAAATTTACGATCTTGTCGCATCGTCATTTTCCGATTATAATTGTTTTATAGGCGGTACGTCGTCTTTCGATATATCCGCAAAGCAATATAACAAGTACAATGCGCTTGTGAAGTACATAGCGGAAAAAGGCATATCCAAAGAAAGCGTGTTGTTCATCGGCGACGACTTCAAAAAAGGCGGAAACGACGAGCATGTTATGCTCGGTGGCGTTGATTGCATAAGCATCGATAATTACAAAAATACGGCAAATATTCTTAAACAAAAAGGAATAATTTGAACGGGTGGAAAAATGAATGTAGGTGTAATTTTGGCGGCGGGACTTAGCGAAAGATTCAAAAGCAAAGTCCATAAGCAATATCTCAAACTAAACGGAAAAGAAGTGATTTATTATTCCATTATCGGAATGAAAGAGAGCGGTTGCTTCGACATAATTATTGCTGTCGTTGACGGAGACGAATACGAGAGCGGCTATATTGCAAACAAATATAATGTTGTGTGTGTCAAAGGCGGCGATAAACGAAACAAATCCATAAAAGCCGCAATCGATTTTGTGACAAACAATTATTCCAATGTCGACAAAATAGTATTTCAGGATTGTTCGCGTCCTTTCGTCAAGAAAGAAATATATCTTGATTTCATCGACAAACTCGACGATTATTCCGCCGTCGTTATGTCGTCTGATATAAACGATACGCTTTCGACAAACGAAGGGATTTTCGTTAACAGAAAAGAGTATTGCCTCATTCAAACTCCTGAAGCGTTCCATTTCAACGATATAAAAAACTGGTTTTCGGCAAATAGTTCTTATACTGCAATAGTAAATCAGATGCCGGATAAAACGGCGGCTTTATTATATAAACCTAATTCTTTTAATATCAAAATCACGTATCCCGAAGACTTGTTCCTTGCAGAACAGTTTATGAATATTGACTATTTGAGCCTTTCTACTGCAAAAAACGAGTATGCGAAAATAAAGGGGAAGGTGTTGCTTCTCGGCGGAAGCGGCGGCGTCGGACAATGCATCGTGCAAGCACTGCAAGCCGACGGCGTCGAATACTTTGCGCCTTCTCATAGAGAACTCGATTTGCAAGGACTGACGATTGAAAGCATAAAACGCGCTTGTCCGTTCGAGCCTGACGTAATTATAAACGTCGCGGCTGCATATGCCGACGATTCGGTAAATATCGTTGAATCTTACGACAAGATATTCGATGTCAATTTGCGTTCTAACCTAGTTTTGATAGAATACGCAAAAACTCTCGGCAAACGAGTCAATCTTGTATTTATGAGTTCTTCGTCATCGACGAGAGGAAGAGAAAATTTGACAAATTATTCTGCGGCAAAAGCCGCGCTAAACAGCGTTGTCGAAAGTCAGGGCGAAACCTTGCATAAGAGCGATATTTATGTAAATGCGTTGATTCCTGAGAAGATCAATACACCGTTGATAGCCAAATTGCATAAGCGCGAAATCAATCCACGAGAGTTGCTTGATGCGCACGAGGTTATTAATGCCGTTATGTATTATTCCACAACCGACGAATACGGCAAATTAATCCATATTCGCAAAGGCCTGTAGATTTGAGTTGTGTATATAAAATTTGCGGAAAGATGAATGCATCTATCTTATGCGTTTTTGCCAAAATTGTAGATTTTTTATAGCCGTCACTGGTAAGAGAATTACTGCTTTTTGAAACGAAATTTACATAAATAATAGTCTAATTTTGTCAACTGTCATATGGTGTATGCTTGTTTTTAAAAAGACAAGAATACGCCATATGCAAAATAAAATTAATTCATCGCAACTTTATTAAATCTCATTGTAAATCACAATTAAATTGTTTTGTAAAAAATAGAAAGTTTAGGGCTAAAAACGACCTAATTTCACCCTGATTTTTTCAATTTGTCTGTTAGACTTGCCATACTCAAAGGCTTCAACCAATACTTCTCGGAAGAGTTGGCGCAGAAAGTGAAAATGGGCATGAGAGAAACAAGCCTTAAATGCTTGTATCAAGGCGGTGGTTTGCCGTACGGATATAACGAGGTCTTCTATAAATTGCTTTTGTATCGGTTTTTTTGTTGCAGGCTATATTCTTTCGTGTTCTGGACAGGCAGGAATAGTAGTAGTGTATATCGCCTGTCATAGTCGTTCCGCTTATTCCGACCATTTTGTGCTTACAATCTCCGCAAATAAGTTTGCCGGATAGGATGTAATCGTAAATCTCTTTCTTGCGACTAGGCGCACGCTTATTCTCTTTATGTACGGCGCAGACCTTTGCCCATAACTCGTCCGATATGAGTTTCGGAAATATGTTATCGTATTTCGTACCTTGACGTTCCACGACTCCGTTGTATTTTGTATTGCGCAAAACGTGATATATCAACGATACTCGTATTGGTTGTCCGTCACGATTTCTATATCCGCATTCTTTGAAATGCTTTTCTATTGCGTTTGCGGTATAGCCTTGTGCGCACTTGGTGAACATCTCGACGACGAGCGGCGCTTCTATGGGGTGGGGAACGTATTTTTTATCTATAATATCGTATCCGAAAACGCTGTGTCCGCCCGTTGCGTTGCCTTTGAGCCAACTTTCCCGAAGTCCGCGATTCACCTTTTGTGTGAGTTCTTCCGAGAAGTATTGGTTGAATCCTTCGAGTATCGTTTCCATCATTCGTCCTTCGGGTGTATCCGTAATGCGTTCCATTGCGGACAAAAGTGCAACTCCGTTGTCTTGCAACGTCTTTTTATTGATAACGGATTCAACTTTATTTCTCACAAATCTGTCCAACTTGTAAACGATGACGTAAACGTGAGCGAATAAACAAACAAGAACATCGTTGTGCGCACTTTGGACAAGTGTGAAATCGTGAGCGAACACAGTTCAAACCCTGTTGTGATATAAACTACCGACAGCGTAGCATATATCCGTTTTAAAGCGTGAATGGGTCAAAAGATAGTTTGCGTGGTAAAAATATGTTTTTAATGGGTAAAAAGGTGTTGTGGATGAGAGGGGGATGGGGTGTGTACGCCGAAAAGACAAAAGCAGATTTCGCAACTTGATATAAAAAAAGATAAAAATCTGCCTATGAAAAAGAGGACAAAAAATCGCATTGCCGATATGCGAGAAAAACGGGCCCGATTCGCCAAGCGGTTTAGCGCGAACGGCCCGTTCCGCACGGCTGCGATTTTGCCTTTTTAGGCGGTTTGTTTTTATACAAGGCGTATGCTTGTCTCGGCGAGGCGCAGCCGAGCCGACTTGTTCAAGACAAGCATACGCCTAAGTGCCCGAAAACATTGTTTTCTTTCGTCTTACGCTGCAAATATTGACTATTCGGGACAATGATGCTAAAATATATTAGACATAATGAAAATATTCTAGTATTTAGAGATTGTTTCAAATATCACAACAAAATTTGTAGTATTTAGAAAACAATCTTGCATCCGAACGCAAGGTAAAAGTGTTTGGCAATAAAAAGAGCAATTGCGTGTTATAGATAATGACTAAAACCCAAGAAGAAATTACGCGAAACATGCGTAGCAATAAATGCAGAGATACAAAACCGGAGTTATTGTTGCGCAGCGAACTATGGAAACGCGGATTACGATATAGGAAAAACTATAAAAAATTAGTCGGAAAACCCGATATCGTATTTGTAGGAAAGAAAATCGCGATTTTCGTAGACGGAAAAATGTGGCACGGATACGACTGGGAAAATCAGAAAAACGATTTCAAATCGCATCGAGATTTTTGGATTCCGAAAATAGAACGCAACATCGCTCGTGACAAGTTCGTAAATCAACAATTGGAAAACGACGGGTGGACTGTGCTGAGATTTTGGGATTTCGAAATAAAAAAACACCTTTCGGATTGTGCAGATAAAATAGAAAACATATACAACGAAAAAAAGATCATCGGAACGGAGATATAAGATGTTAAAAAGTATTGATTTATTCGCAGGTATCGGCGGCATTCGGCTCGGGTTCGAAAATGCCTTCGGCGACGAATTGAAAACGGTATTCGTCAGCGAATGGGACGAATACGCTCAAAAAACTTATAAGGCGAATTTCCACGACGATTTCGAAATCGCCGGCGATATAACGAAGATAAAGGAAACGGATATTCCCGACTTCGATATATGTCTTGCGGGATTCCCTTGTCAGGCATTCAGTTTGGCAGGACAGCGCAAGGGCTTTAAAGACGATTATAAAGGAATGTCTCGCGGCACGTTATTTTTCGACGTGGCGAGAATTTGCGCCGAGAAAAAACCGAAAGTAATTTTCTGCGAAAACGTAAAAGGTTTGACGATACACGACAAAGGAAGAACATTCGAAATTATTACCGAAACACTCAAAGAAATCGGTTATACTCCGTTCGAACAAATATTAAACAGCCGTAATTTCGGCGTTCCGCAAAACAGAGAACGCATTTATATCGTTGCATTCAGAAACGATATAGCCCCGAAAGAATTTATCTTCCCCGCGAAAACCGACGATACGAAACGTATTCGCGATATTATGGAAGAAAATCCCGTTCCCGCGAAATATTATCTCAGCACCTGCTATATGGACACTCTTATCAGACATAAAGAACGTCACGCGGCGAAAGGACACGGTTTCGGATATGAAATTCGAGATCTCGACGACGTTTCGGGCGCAATTGTATGCGGCGGTATGGGCAGAGAAAGAAATTTGATTATAGATAAAAGACAGACGAATTTAACGCCTACTACCCACATTAAGGGTGAAATCAATAAAGACGGCATTCGCAAAATGACTCCGAGAGAATGGGCAAGACTGCAAGGGTTTCCGGACGATTACAAATTCGTTTTGGCGGACGTTCATCTTTACAAGCAATTCGGAAACAGCGTAACCGTTCCCGTAATACAAGCAATAGCGGAAAAAATCAAAGAGGTACTCGATAAAAATGGCAGAGATTAAAGGGAAAAATAAGGGCGAATGGTCCGAAATGTACATTTTCTTCAAATTAATGTCCGATAGAAAAGTTTACGTCGCGGACAAAGATATGAATAAACTGAAAGACGTATTCTTAAATATCGTCAGTATTATTCGTGAAGAAGTTGCGGGTAAAGAATATCGTTATTTTACGGGCGATAAAGTGGTTATCACGCTTAACGGCGAAACCGTAATGACTTTGGATTCTTCATTGTTTACGGAAAAAGCCGCACGCGTTTGGAAAATGATAACCGAAAATAAGGGCAATACTACTTTTACCGACGACGAAATCAGAGAATTTCTCGAGTCGATTTTCATTCACAATATATCGGCTCCCGCACAAAAGAAAAACGATTATTTCGGCGGCACGAAAGATATCGTTCTCGATACGATAGATTATCGCTCCGGCGTAAGTCAAATAATGGGCTTTTCCTGTAAATCGGATATCGATGCCGCATCGACGCTATTCAATGCAAGCGGAGATAATACTAATTTCGAGTACGAACTGGTCGGAAATATAAACGACGATGTAATGAACGAATTTAATTCGTTATTTAACGAAGTGATCCGGAAAGGCGTAGTTTGTCACGACGTGGCAACCGGCAGCCGTATGAATTATTTGAAGTCCTGTGGCATCGATGTAAAATTCGTAAATCCCGTAAAGGAAACCGCAAGACAAAATTTGATACGTTGCGGCGGTTTGGAAACTCCTGCCATTGTTGCGGAGATGTTGAAATATTACTACTACGACAAATCGGGAGCGGATACATCTCTCGATGAAGCGATTAAACATCTTGCCGAATCCGATCCCGCAGGGTATTCTTTCGGCGAGTTATACGATACATATCATCTGAAAATAGCAAATCTTTTGTATTCCATGTTCACGGGCTTGCGTTTTTCAAAACCGTGGAACGGCAAATCCGATGTGAGCGGCGGATATATCGTTGTTAAACGCGACGGCGACGTCGTTGCTTTCCACTCCTGCATTGCCGACGAATTCAAGGATTTTCTTGTGGACAAATTAAAGTTCGAAGCACCGTCTTGCAGTCGTCACGATTATATGTCGATTTATAAAAAAGACGACGGCAAATACTATCTGAAATTTGCCCTGCAATTCAGATTTAAATTGAAAAAATAATGAGAGTATGCAGTTTGTTTTGCGGAATCGGCGGAATAGACCTTGCCTTTACGCAAGCCGGGCATGAAATCGTATGGGCTAACGATATCGATAAATATGCCTGCATGACCTATCGGCACAATTTCCCCGAGTCGGTTTTGATCGAAGGCGATATTCGCGCGATCGATAAACACGATATCCCCGATTTCGATATACTTGCGGCAGGGTTTCCTTGCCAACCGTTTTCGGTTTGCGGAAAACAAAAAGGCTTTTCGGACGAACGCGGAAATTTATTCTTCGAAATCGGAAAAGTAATCGATGCGAAACATCCGTCTATCGTGTTTTTAGAGAATGTGGCAAATCTTATCGAACACGACCACGGTAAAACGTTCAACGTTATTCATAACGAACTTGCGTGGCGCGGATATTTTATTCGCTACCTGATTGCAGATGCTTGCGATTACGGCATTCCGCAACACAGAATGAGAACCTATATCGTCGCATTTTCGGACAGAACCGCCTGCGAAAATTTTACGTTTCCGGAAAAAGTTCTGCTCGAAAAACGAATAACAGATATTATCGACGTAACCGTAAAAGCTGACGACAAATATTACTATTCACCCGTTTCTGCAAAGTATCAACGTTTAAGTCGATATATTACCGACGAAAAGCAGTTGTATCGATTTGCGGATTACGGTGTCCAATCGGGCAAAGACGGCATATCGTTTACGCTCAAAGCGAATATGGGAACGTATTACGACCGAGTGCCGATTATAAAGGATAATTTCGGCATACGAAATATCACGTTGACGGAATGCCTTGCTTTACAAGGTTTCCCGAAAAGCTTCTCTTTTCCTCTTGCCGTTCCAGAGAGAGAACAATACAAACAAACTGGAAATACTGTGTGCGTAGGAATAATAGAAAAAATAATTAGGTGTATTACAAAAGATGAATAAAATATTTAAATTGCCGACAAAATCCGACTTAAAGAGTCGTACATCTACTATCAGTAATGCTTTTGCAATAGCTATTACTCCGTATATTTATCCTTCATTAAATGAAATTGAACACTTTTTAAAGGAATTACATCTTGAACAAGGACAATGTGCATATTGTTTAGGCAAAGCAAACGCAATGGATCATGTAAAACCTTTAGTTACAGGTGGACTACCAACCGGATATATTACTGAAATTCGAAATTTAGTTCCTTGCTGTTCAGCTTGTAACAGTGCAAAAGGTGCACAGGATTTTAGAGCTTGGTACAAAAGCGAAAAAAATATTAAGCGATTGCACTCTGAGGGATTAACTGATACTGAAATTAATGAGCGTTTTGATATCGTTTCACGATATATTGATAAAATTCCTGCGCCAATTGATTACAAAACAATACTTGGCGATAACTTGTGGAATGAATTTCTACATAGAAAAGAAGAAATGGTGCGTCTTCTAAAAGAAGATCAATTGTTTTGCGATGAATTAAGTGCTATAATTAAAAACAAAATCGATTCGGAGAATAATTGATATGCCTTTTGAAGTAATAGATTTGTTTTGCGGAGTCGGAGGGCTTACATGCGGAATGCGACAGGCAGGCTTTCGTGTTGTAGCCGGATTCGACAATGATCAAACATGTGAATATACATATAGCCACAATAATCATACGGAATTCCATTGTAGAAATATCAAAGAAGTAACAGGAGCGGAAATAAACGGTTGTTATTCGTCCGGTGCTCAGAAAATCCTTGTAGGTTGCGCGCCATGTCAACCGTTCTCGACAATGAGCTATAAGCGTTTTATTGCATCACCAAGAGAAAATGATATGAAATATGATTTATTATCGGAATTCGGAAGACTAATAAAGGACGTTCAGCCTGTCATTGTTGCTATGGAAAACGTGCCCGAGTTAAGGAATACAGGTGTTTTTCAAAGCTTTTTAGAAACTTTGAGAGATAACGGATATTTTACCGACGGCGGTCGTGTTGTATATTGCCCCGATTATGGCATTCCGCAAAACAGGCACAGATTTATTCTATTAGCATCAAGAATCGGAGAGATTACACTTCTCCCTCCTACTCACAAGCGAAAAGAAGTAACGGTTCGTCCGTTTATTGAAAAATTACCTCCCATTGCAGCCGGAGAAATGTATGAATTCGATAAACTCCACCGCACGGCAAGTCTTTCCGAAATAAATCTAAAACGTATTAAAGCGTCTGTTCCCGGTGGAACTTGGAAAGATTGGCCCGAAGAATTAAGATGCGCTTGTCACAAAAAAGATTCGGGACAAACATATACGTCTGTTTACGGTAGGATGTCTTGGGATAAAATCGGACC
Organism: uncultured Eubacteriales bacterium; assembly: GCA_900547975.1. Lineage (GTDB taxonomy): Bacteria > Bacillota > Clostridia > Christensenellales > CAG-917 > CAG-475. Next base: position 62,474 of record URIX01000002.1, read on the forward strand.
GACTATGACAACACAGTTTTTCTGTTACGGCACAGGACGATACGGTCATCCGGAACAAGATAGAGCTCTATCCTTACGCGAAGGAGCTTTGTTGCAAACGTTTCCCCGAGATTACGAATTCTTCCCGCCAGACGTCACTGATTATTGCATGAGAGACGTGGCACGGCACATAGGGAATGCTGTTCCTGTTCGCTTGGGCGAAATCATAGGATGCTCAATAAATAAACATTTAGAAAAATATACGGAGGTGCACTAATGCCAATAGACTTTAAATTAAAAGTTAGTCCGAGAATGCTTGAATTGCTCAGTAAAGATTTGTATACAAATATGTATTTCGTATTGGCTGAGTTAATCGCCAATTCATATGATGCAGATGCTGAAAATGTATATGTGTATATTGATGATGATGAAATACGGGTAGAAGATGATGGTAACGGTATGAGCCCGGACAATCTAAACGATAAGTATTTATTGGTTGGCGGGGAATCCAGAAATTCCGAAGATAATGCACGCACATCTAGGAAGAATCGTTTAAAAATGGGAAGGAAAGGAGTTGGTAAATTGTCGGCGCTTTCTATTTCAAACGGTTTTAAACTAGTTACTGTTTGTGATGGATATACCATTGGATTGTTTATTCCGAATCGTATAGAACATGATGATGAATCGTTAAGAGTTTTGAGCCAAAACGAGTTTTCATTAAAAAGAATTACGAATCATGGAACGGCTGTTATAATGGAGTCGCCGAAGGTGGCAATTCCGAAGCTACAAGATACTGTATTAAAGAATCTTGCAAAAATATTTCCAAATGATATAGAAGATTTTAAAATACATGTTGTGTTTAAAGGCGAAGAGAAGATTTTGATTCCCGATGAGAAAGACGTGATTATGCGGTTGGCTTCGTTTATTTCTATAGGGGACGAAAAAAGATATTTGGCTGAATCGTTGCCAACAAATGAGAAAAATTTACAAAAGGATCATTTGGATGCTTATGAAGAAACTATAGAAATGTATGATAGTAACAATGTGCTTAAAGAAATTACGGTGCGCATATATGGCTGGATTGGTACTTACAAAACTACTCGCGGGATGAAGAGGGAAATTAATGAGTTTTCAGACAACTATTTGGCAATTTTCGCACACAATAAAATGGGATTGCGAAATATATTACCAATAATCGGAAAAAACCGTGTTTATGAGAGTTATATTGTTGGGAATTTGTATATAGATGCCTTTGAAGCTGCTAATTTCCCAGACATGGCAGGAACAAACCGTCAAGGTTATAATGAAAACGATCCCAGGTGGATTACAGCATTAAAATATATAAGAGAAATAACGGATAGAATTGTAAAACTGCATGAACAGTTTGCCATTGCCGAGAAAATTGAAAAAGACACGGAAAAAGAAGCGAAAAAAGAAGCCGATGAGTTAGCTTTGAAAGAACGTCTTGACCGCGCTACCAAAAATATAACAGAAAATATAGCGCGTAAAATAAATGATAATACGTCTCCTGAACAGATCAAGCAAGCGGTTTCATCGGAAATTGAAGCCATGAAACCCATTCTCGGATTTAAGTCTATAGTGGATGCGAATAAAAAGAAAATAATGATAAGCCAAACATGGAAAGATAAAATTGTATCCGATGTAATTTATCAAATGCTTCTATTTAATGGCGTACCCAAAGAGGACATCATATATTCAAATGGACCCGATCCGGAAACGAACTTACCTGAACGAGATATTTATGGTTATCTACAGAAATTCTTTATTCACAGTGCATCCACCGAAATGATATATGTGCTGTTTGTAACAAGTAAGAATGTTTTGAATGTTGAAGAAGATAACCCTTCTGCGAGTTGGGGCGTTTTAATGGAAATAGGTGCGGCATGGGTTACGAAAAAAGATCACTGGATTTTTAATATAGACAATTTCAAGCCCGAGCAGCCGCTTAATATTGAAGATAAATGGGTCGCAATTTATACGATAGATGATGAAGCTGGAAACAAAATTTTATCTCTAACAGAGGCTATGGCAAATAGCTTTTGCAATAAAATAATTGCAACCTGTTCCGCATGCGGATATACCGCAAAAGCTTTTGAGAATAATAAAAAGTATTTGGTAGATAACTTTGTAGCGATTTGTTAAAAACGACAAAGTGTAAAAAATAGGAATGGCATTTTGATCTATGCAATTTTTTGGCATTTGGCTGCAACAGTATAGCACAAAAATCATTCATAAATTGCGGCATATCGTTGTCGCATTTTGATGAAGTATTCAAACACGGTGGATTGCGCTCGCTCGAGTATGGCGGCGATTTCGGGATAACTCAGTCCGTTTTGCCTACATTCGAGCGCAATTCTCATATTGTCCGTCAAATTGAGGCTGTCAACGATTGAATCATAGACGGTATAGTCTTTGACAACATCTTCTTCAATCTCGCAAGACGGTTCACTTACGGGTGTTAAAGCGTCAAGGCTCACGGAGCGGTAGTAATCGCTTGTTTTTCGTGTGATAAGTTTAGACATTGATCTAATGCACGCAATCTTGACCGTTATTGCCTTGCCCTTTTTATCGTATGCCAAAACGTCGTTTAATTGCTTTCCGTAATGATTACAAAGGAATAGCGCGCCTTCTTGCACTAAATCATAACTGTCGCTGAAAGTGTGGTTAATATCTTTTTTACGTTTTATATCAACGCATAGGTCTGCATATATCTTTTGCATTTTGGCTCCCATATATCCGATGAGGAATCGTGTTTCATACATCGCCAACTGTTCTGCCATTGCAAGAACGTTGTTATGAGAGATTGTTTCTTTGAAAACGTCATAATTTTCAATATGTTTTTTCATTTTGGAATGCGCTCCGAGTTTTATTTGCCTTTCGGCAACAAGACGGCGCAGCATCGAGAAAACTCAAAAACATATCACTTAAAATCACAAGATGCCTATGTCAACGACCAGCGTAAATTATTGCGTTTTCAACAAAAGAGCCTATGTCGAACAAGCAATAATTTTGCCGTTGATATAGGCTTTTCTCTGTGCTAAACCGCCGTGCCGAAAGGCAAATAAAACTAGGAGCGGTTATTTTTTTATAATCTAATTGAATCGCTAACGGAATATGGCGCTTCAAGGAGTATAAAAAAGGTTGCGCACAAGATTTGTGCGTAAGCAGATGTATAGATAAAAAGGGTGGCGTTTTAATTGCACAAAATCAGCAATATGAGTTTTTTATAAATTCAAAGAATTTATAGGCATAGTTTAGTAGCAAAAAATTCTCGAAGAAAAAATAATACGAACCCATTATCTGAGTTCGTATCATTGTCATTTGGTGACCGAATCGACACTTTATCTATACAAAAAGATTATATAAAGTGACAAATATGTTGTCAAATAAAAACAGTTTCGCTCTTTAGGCGAAAACTGTTTTTGCCTGTTATAACAAACCCGACAAGTTATTTGTCGTCGTTTTTAGAAACGATATATTTGAACAAGCGTTTTACGTCTTTGCTTGACAAGAAGGGATAAAGCTCGTCCATATCTACGTCTTGAAGTTCGCCCTCAACATATTTGTCGACAAGTTTTGTAAGACACTCTTCCGACACAAACGGCGCAAGAGAAGTGAGGGAGTGTGTATATTTTTTATCGTTGTCGAGTGCGATTTTCAAGAACAATGCGTCACAATCGTTTTCGCTAAGAAACGGCATTATCGCGCAAAGGTTCAACCCGTCGTATTTGTCCGGATCGCTTAAGATGTCTTCCACGATTTCATGGATGTCATCGTCATCGAGGAAAGGAAGTATTTGTACGAGCTTATTCTTCTTGTCGGGCTTTTTGTCATCGCCGCCTAGAAAAATATTGCCCAAAGATGCGCCCACGCCATATCCCTTTTGTGCGATTTTTTCGGCTTTTTTCAATGCGCTTTTCACAAAATCCCACGACAATGCGGTTTTATCCGACGATTCGTTTTCTTCATCTTTTTTATCTTCGATTTCTTCTTCGAGATCATCGAGTTCTTCGAGAACATCCTCGAATTTGTCTTTTTCGTCCTCGTCCGTAAAAACAAAGTCGGATTTTTCCGCGCGTTGTTCTACGGCTTCTTCAATCGATATAGGTTCGTATATCGTTTTTCCGTCTTGCAATTTCTTTTTGAGTATCATTGTGTGACCTCCGTTCTCATAAATTTTTGTTCGGCGGGCGTAAGCCTCGGTTTCAGATTTTCCATATCGGTTGTCAGCATTCCGTCCTTTATCGCTTTGAGAATCATTATTCTTTCCGTTTGCGAAAAGAGGTAAAAGTTTGCCGGAATGTCGATTTTTATGTTACCGTCAACGATGTTCCTCACCACAAACAGCCGCTCGTGTCCCGCAAAAATGTCATCCGGATTGACATCGATTTTTTTGTCAAGACATAATAGTTCTTCAATGGTGATGTGAAAGATCTCGGACATGTTCAACAAATCGTCGATGGAGGGAACACCCGTGCCGTTTTCCCATTTGGACACGAGCTGCCTTGTCACGAAAAGTTTGTTGGCAAGCTCCTCCTGTGTGAGATTTTGCCTTTTCCGCCTCGACGCTATATTGTTGCCGACAGCAATGAAATCGATCATTCTGCGCCTCCTTACAATTGAATTATATATCGTGCGCCGAAATATGTCACGCAACCGTCCGTTGCATTTTTATGTCAAAATGGTTTTGATATAATTAAATTAGGAGCTTAAATTTACTAACTAATCGCTAATGCCATAAGCAAGAAACAATACGGAGATGATAAATTGCGGAGTATCGTAAATTCAGACTATGTAAAAACACTCTATCGAATAGGATTTAAACGTGTTTATTGTTTTTTTGTTTGGGAATAGTGTGTTGTGCTGCTGCTTTTGAATACTTGCGTGCGGCGCCTGCGTAATAGCTTGCCATAATTAATGTAGCATTTGCTGGTTCGGTAATGATGGCGTCCACACCGAATCTTTTGAAATAGTAAGTCGCTTGATTTATTGAACAATCAAAATAGTATATATTGCCCTCGATTTTTACAGATACCGGCGAAACAAACAGATATTATAAATGCGCCGGCAAAAAGAAATATCACAATGGTTGCACGAAAAGTCAAGTGCGCAAAGAGTATCTCGAAGATATTGTCGTCAACGCAATCATAGATGAGTTGAATCGCCTGGGAGCAATAGAGTACTACCGATGATATACACCTTGACGAAAGATACATTGTAATAAACAAGCAAATGCAAAACGGTGAAGTTGTCCCGCCCAAAACCGATAGCGGAAATAGAAACGTACCGATTATCGATGTTTTGTATCCGTATTTGAAAGACATAGACTTTTCAAAGCACGAAAGATTGTTCCCGATAAAAGAACACGCATTGCGTGTGTATTTCAAAACGCATTGAAAGCAAGTGGCTTGGACGGTATGGGTTTTACAATTCATTGCTTGCGCCATACCTACGCAACGAGATGTGCTGAAAATAATGTAAATCGTGTTGTTGTTCAAAAATGGGTTGGACATTCAACGGCGGATATGACAGAAAACGTTTATACGCACATCAATAATGATTTCGAGAAAGACGAAATCGAAAAATTTAATAAGGGGGTAAACGATACATATAATCAAGAAAAAAAGACTATTCGGAAATAAAAAAATTAGACTATATACTGAGTATATAGTCTAAAAAATGGTGACCCACCGGAGATTCGAACTCCGGACCATCGCATTAAAAGTGCGGTGCTCTACCGGCTGAGCTAGTGAGTCATTGGCAGGGGTAGCTGGATTTGAACCAACGAATGCCAGAATCAAAATCTGGTGCCTTACCGCTTGGCGATACCCCTACAACGCAGTCTATCTTATCACCAAAACAAAGTTTTTGCAACAAATATACTGCACTTTTTTGCCGAATGTAAATAATTTTTGTTTCGGCTGTGACAGATTATCAAAACGTTTGATTTTCTGCCCGTTCGAATCCGATGAAGTTATCATTGAACTCGAACTTATATCGACTCTATTTAGAGTGATGTTTCAAAAGTGGGGTGAATAGTGGGATTCGCGCCGTTTGACCTATGCCGAGCGACTCGCGCTACACAGGCACGCATCTTTATGCGTTTCCGTACGACTTTTCGAAGGTCTGCACTATCACGCCGGGGCAGTCAAACAATTCACAGGATTGTTTGATTTTCTGCCCGTTCGAATCCGATGAAGTTATCATTGAACTCGAACTTATATCGACTCTATTTAGAGTGATGTTTCAAAAGTGGGGTGAATAGTGGGATTCGCGCCGTTTGACCTATGCCGAGCGACTCGCGCTACACAGGCACGCATCTTTATGCGTTTCCGTACGACTTTTCGAAGGTCTGCACTATCACGCCGGGGCAGTCAAACAATTCACAGGATTGTTTGATTTTCTGCCCGTTCGAATCCAATGAAGTTATCATCGAACTCAAACTATATTGACTCTTTTCAGAGTAATTTATCAAAAGTGGGGTGAATAGTGGGATTCGAACCCACGACCTCCAGGGCCACAACCTGGCACGCTAACCAACTGCGCTATATCCACCATAATGGCGAGCCTGAAGAGATTCGAACTCCCGACACACGGCTTAGAAGGCCGTTGCTCTATCCTGCTGAGCTACAGGCTCATTGCATTAGACGCTCAAAGATTGTTTGAGTTCTTGTAATGGAGCGGGTATTTGGAATGCCGCACTTTTGCATGCAACATATTCCACTAAACCGCAAGCCGTTTTGGACAGGTTTTGTACGATGCGGCAATCTCGCTTTTCGCTCGATGCGGACCGTCCAATTCCCGTCAAAGACGGTAATGGAGCGGGTGATGGGAATCGGACCCACGCAATCAGCTTGGAAGGCTGACATTCTACCATTAAACTACACCCGCACGGACTCAAATCGCACTTTTTTAGAGCAATCTATAATTCAATGCTTGACAATATTACCACATCGGCGTATTTATGTCAACAAAATTTAGATTAGATTTACGATTTTGACCGTAAATTTTCCGTCGTGAACGACGGCGTAGGCGTATGACGGCGCGCCCGAAAGCGGCGAACATATCGAGCCGGGACATACGAACGTAATTCCTGTGCTTTCGTCGATTTGCGCAAAGTGCGTATGCCCGTAAAAAACGAGTGTGCAACCGAGTTCGCGCGCTCTCAAATCGAGTTCCAAAAGACCGCGCTTGACGTGGTATTTATCGCCGTGAGTGAGTAAAATGCGCACGCCGTCTGTTTCGACGACTTCTTCGTCGCAAAACTCGTATCGGTCGCAGTTGCCCTTTACGCCGTGAAAGCCTTTGTGGCACATCAAATCGCCGAGAGAGCCTAATCCGTCGCCGAGGAAGAAAACGTATCTGCTTTCGTTTGCGACGTCCGTAAGGCGGCTTGGAAGCGGCATATTGTGGCTGTCCGAAAATGCGACGATAGTGTTCATAATTTTAGTTGCGCTCGTTCAGTTTTTCGAGCATAGCGTGCAGGGCTCTGCCTCTGTGGCTGACTGAATTTTTTTCGGCTTGCGACGCTTCGGCAAACGTTTTTTGCAGTTCGTCGCTATAAAAGAGCGAGTCGTATCCGAATCCTTCGCTTCCGCGTTCTTCGGTCAGAATCGAGCCTTCAACGCGACCTTTTGCGGTGATAAACTCGCCGTTCGGATAACAAATGGTGATTACGGTTGCAAAATGCGCGCGTCTGTTTTCCACGCCGTCGAGGTTTTTGAGAAGCAACCGACGATTCGCCTTGTCGTCGTGTGCTTCGCCCGCGTAGCGAGCGGAATAAACGCCCGGTGCGCCGTTTAAGGCGTCCACCATAAGCCCCGTGTCGTCGGCAAGAGTCGGCATATTGCAAACGTCACAAATTGTGCGCGCTTTGAGGTACGAGTTTTCTTCGAGCGTAGTCCCCGTTTCCTCGACGTCTATGTCGATTCCGAGTTCTTTGAGAGAAAGCAATTCGTCAAACGAGTTGCCGAGAATCGCTTTGATTTCACTGAGTTTGTGGGCGTTGTTGGTGGCTATTGCGAGTTTCATAATAAGTCCTTATGCCTTGCGATTTATGGATTTTGCAACGTTGATAAAGTGGTCTGCGACACGCTCGGAATCGGAAGCGAGCGAGAGGTATTGCGCGCCGACGTCTGGCGTGCAGTCGCCCGATCTGAGTCTTGCGATATGGTTTGCGCCCATTGCTTCGGTGAGGTCGTCGATGTTGTCCTCGATTTTGTTTGCATCTTCAAGCGATGACGAATCGCAGTTGACGTACGCTTTCATAACCTTTTGGAACAAATCGCCTATGCGGCTTTGAAGGTGGCGAACCTCTTGAATCGCGATATCCGAGAATGTTTGATTGGATTCTTTGAGTTTGTCGGCGTATTCGACGATGTTTTCCGCATAGTCGCCGACGCGTTCGAGGTCGGTTATGGTGTGGAACGTGGTTGCAAGATAGTTGTGGTCGGCGTCGTTCATTTCGAGTTTGGAAAGATTGACGACGAATCTTGCGATTTCCTTGTTAAGGAAGTTAAGTTCGTTTTCGTTCTTGCGGAATTGCTCTATATCCGAATAATCGAGCGTGCAGATTATGTTGCAGGCGATGTCGTAGTTGTGAAGCGCGATTTCCGCCATGTTGACGATTTCGTTTTTGGTTTGTTGAACGGCGATAGGCGGCGTTTTGAGCATATGCTCGTCGATGTAGAACATATGTTCTTCGGGTTGTTCGTGCGCTTTGTTCTTGTCGGGCAGAATCTTGCAAACGAGTTTAACCGATAAGTTTGTGAGCGGCAACATAATTATGACCGTAATGACGTTGAATATCGTGTGGAACATAGCGAGTTGCGTTTGCGGAACGCCGGGGAACATCTTTTCAAACAGATATCCGAACGTAATGACTTTTGCGGGATTGACCGCTTTCGAGATTTCGCGCATCATCATTGCGACGATCATAAAGATGACAACGCCGGATACGTTGAACAAAAGGTGAATGAGCGCGGTGCGTTTTGCGTTGGTGCTCGAAGTGAGACCTGCGATGATTGCCACGACGCACGAGCCGATGTTCGAACCCATCGTGAGGTAGATACCTTGGTCGAGGTTGATGAGCCCCGTAAATGTCATAGTGATTGCAACGGACGTCATAACCGACGAACTTTGAATTATGGCGGTGAGAATCGTGCCTATCAAAACGAGAAGAATGGGATTCGATATGGAAGCGAGAAAGTTTTTGACGGAATCGAGAGCGGCAAAGACTTTCATAGAAGCACTCATCATATCCAGACCCACGAACAGCATACCGAAGCCGGCGAGGATACCGCCGATTTTCTTTGCGATGTCTTTTTTGGCGAACGCCATAGTAAACGCGCCGATACCTGCAAAGGTTGCAAACACGACGCCGGTGGAAATTGAGTTTTCGAACATACCGAGCGCGGTGATTTGACCCGTGATTGTCGTACCGATGTTTGCGCCGTAAATTACGGTTGCGGCTTGCATAAGCGACATAATGCCCGCATTGACAAAACCGATGACCATAACGGTGGTTGCGCCCGACGATTGAATCGCCGCCGTTGCGACCGTGCCAATGCCGACGCCGACGAGTTTGCTCTTGGACGTTCTTGCAAAGAGATGTTTTAGTTTGTTTGAACTGACGGATTCGAGGTTGGTACTCATCATAGTGCAGGCGATGAGAAAAACGCCTATACCTGCTATGAGAGATAAAACTGCCGTTGCGATTTGGACGGGTGTCATAAACAAATTGTTTTTGCACGCCTGTGCGTGCGTGTGGGGTTTGCCCGTACGGCTTTTGCCGCGTCTTCTTACAATCCAATTATTGTCTTTGTTAATTATAAATAAAAATCCGATGATTGTAAAACGGAATGCTCAACTTGCTCCATAATTCGACAAAATGCGTAAAAAACACGATATGTGTTATACATATATGCAACACGATTCGTGTATATGCATATCGAAATCGAGGCAAAAATTGCGGATTTGAGGTAAATTTGAGGTAAAAGCGCAAAAATAAAACACGATTCGTGTAATGAATCGTGCAGAGAATAAGGTATTTTTTCAAAATTTGTATACAATAAAAAAATACCGACTCAGGTTGTTTTTGATTGGTGGAAAGGTCTGAAATCGTCGTCCTCGTGCAAATTGCCCGTCAGGTCGTTTTCGAGCAAAATGCCGCGCTGAACAGAGTGATAACCGTATTTGGCTCTAATTTCGTCGAGGGTTTGTTCCAGTTTGTCCGCCTTATCGCTTTGTTCGTCGAACAAACTCATTTGCATGCCGTCTTTGCTTTCGAGCCTTATTGCCGAAACCGTGATTGCGCGAAGCGGCTCGCCGAAGTTGTGTATTTTTTCAAGCAAGCCTATCGCGGCTTTTGCGATTGCGCCCGAATTTGCCGAAGCGGGCGAAAGCGGAATTTGTTTGGACGTCCATTGCAACGCGGGATTTTTTATCGAAAGACCGACGCCGTTTGCCACGAGGTCGAAACTTCTGAGGCGCAACGCAACCATATCCGAAAGCGCGTATATCACGATTTTCGCTTCTTGCAGGTTTTTTATGTCGCGGGGCGTGGTCGTGCCGTTTGAAACGCTTTTGGGAACGTGAACGTCGTAGTAGTGTTTGACTTCTTCCGTTTCGATTCCTTGCGCGGCGTTTATCATATTGTCGGCGACGATTCCGAAAATGTGACGCAAAGCGTCACGGTCTGCGTTTGCGAGTTGCCGTATGGTGCGAATGTTGAGTTTTGTGAGTTTTTCGGACGTCTGACGACCTATCATAATCATCTCGGACGGAGACATATCGCCTATGACTTCCATATAATGCTCTTTGTCGAGAACGGTGGTCGCGTCGGGCTTTTTGAGGTCGCTTCCGAGTTTTGCGAGAGTTTTGGTAAAGGATACGCCGACGGAAATGGTGAGTCCCGTCTTTTCTTTCACGAGTTGACGCAATTTGTTTGCAATGGTTACGCCGTCGCCGAAAAGTTTTTCCGAGCCGGTCACGTCAAGCCAGCACTCGTCTATGCCGAATCTTTCCACTCGGTCGGTGAATTGCGTGTAGATTTCAAAAACTTGTTTGGAATATTTGACGTATTCGTCAAAGTGCGGAAGAACGAACACTATATCGGGGCATTTTTGCCTTGCGGACCATAGCGTTTCGCCCGTTTGAACGCCCGCTTTTTTTGCGAGTTGGTTTTTTGCAAGCACTATGCCGTGTCTTGCTTCGGGATTTCCGCAAACGGCAAGTGGCATCCCGTCGTATTCGGGATGCAGTTTTTGTTCCACCGAAGCGTAGAAGTTGTTTAGGTCGCAATGCAGTATTGTTTTTCCCACAATTCGATTATACACATTTTTGCCTTGCAAAACAAGCGGTTCTAGTTTATAATAATTCATAGATAAATTTTTTAGCGCGGTAGCGCGCGAGGAGAGATATATGATTTTGGTTACGGGCGGAGCAGGTTACATCGGCTCGCATTGCGTAAGAGAACTCAAAGAAAGAAATATGGACGTCGTGGTTTACGACAATCTCGTCACGGGACACATCGAGTCCGTGCCTTCGGACGTACCTTTCGTCAAAGGCGACATCTTTGATGTCGAACTGTTGCGTTCGACGTTCAGAAAGTACGGCGTGGATTCCGTCATTCACTTTGCGGCGTATTCGCTCGTGGGCGAAAGTATGAAGAATCCCGCAAAGTACTATCACAACAACGTTGCTGGCACTCTCGCGCTTTTGGACGCTATGATTGCCGAAAACGTCAAGTATCTCGTGTTTTCGTCGTCTGCGGCAACCTACGGCGATTGCGGCGACGGTTTGATAACCGAAGACAGTCCGCAACATCCCACCAGCGTGTACGGTCAAACCAAACTTATGATGGAACAGTTTATGCAGGACTACGACAAGGCGTACGGTCTTAAATACGTCGCGCTTCGTTACTTCAACGCGGCAGGCGCGCACAGAAGCGGCGAAATAGGCGAGGCTCACAACCCGGAATCGCACCTCATCCCCATCATTTTGCAAGTTGCAAACGGCACGAGAGACCACATCGGCATTTTCGGCGACGATTATCCCACGCCCGACGGCACTTGCGTGAGAGATTACATTCACATCACCGACCTTGCCGACGCGCATATCCGAGCCCTCGATTACCTCAAAAACGGCGGAAAATCCACCTATTACAACCTCGGCAACGGCAACGGATTCAGCGTCAAAGAGGTCATCGACGTCACCGAGCAAGTGACGGGACGTCATATCGAAAGGACTATCGAAGCGCGCAGACCCGGCGACCCCGCAACTTTGGTTGCGTCGAGCGAAAAGATAAAGAGAGAACTCGGTTGGAAGCCTCAATACGACAGCCTCGAAAGTATAGTTTCGTCGGCTTGGAAGTGGCATTCCACTCATCCGCACGGCTACGAGAAATAAGTTTTCCTTGATTTGAAAGGATTTTTGACAAAGCGAGGCGAAAAAACACATCGTCGCGCTTTGATTCAAATACAATTATAATGCATACAATGCGGCGTTTTCGTCGCATCGCAACGTCGAATTTCGTTATGAGCAAAATGCAAAATATTTTTCGACAAAAGAATATTCGACGATAGGGGGTTGATATGAAAGTAAGAAAAGCGATTATACCTTGCGCGGGATTCGGCACGAGGTTTTTGCCGGTGACGAAAGTGTTGCCCAAAGAACTGTTGCCTATCGTAGATACGCCTGCGCTTTGCTATATCGTCGACGAGGCGGTGAAGAGCGGTATCGAGGAAATCGCGATTGTTATTTCGCCTCAAAAAGAGAGCGTAAAACGTCTTTTCGAGCCTAATGCCGCACTCAACGAGCAGTTGATGACGAGCGGTAAAAAGGAAGAGTTTGCGCTTGCAAACAAGGATTACGGCGCAAAAATCACGTTTGTGGTGCAAAAGACTATGAATGGCAACGCAAACGCCGTCAAACTCTGCGAGGATTTTGCAAACGGTGAGCCCGTAGCGGTGCTGTTCGGCGACGATTTGATGTACGTCGGCGAGGGCGAAAAACCCGTCACGAAGCAACTTATAGACGCTTATTACGCAACGGGCGGCGCTACTATCGTAGGATGTCAGCGCACGAGCGAAGAAGTGGCAAGACGTTGCGGCGTTATGATAACAAACAAGGCTATCGACGAAAAAACCACCTTGCTCGACGGTATAATCGAAAAGCCGAAGGACGAGTTGCCAAGCGAACTCGTATCTCTGGGAAGATTCGTGCTTGCGCCGTCCATATTCGAGGCAATCGAGCGCACGCCGTACACCAACGGCGAAGTGTATTTGTCGGAAGCGATAAGCATTCTCGCAAAAGAAAAAGCGGTTTGCGCATACGAATTTTCTGCACGTCGCTACGACGTCGGCAACAAGGAAGGTTATCTCGAAGCGACGGTGGAATACGCTTTGAGAAACAAGAATCTCAAAGACGAGTTTTTGCAATATATAAAACGCGAATTTTGAGAATCGGATTCCGAAAATAATCGGGCTTCGGGAAACGACTCAACCGAAGCAGAAAATAATCGAATTTAGAAACGAAAATGACGAATTTTGAAAATAAGCGGTTAGAATATCGATTTCCCCGCGTATTTTCAAAGTTTGCCGAGTGAAGAAAAGGCAAAAACACAGGAAAACCGATGTTTTGAAAGGAACGAAATAAAGAGTATGCAAAGGACTTGCGACATCTGCGGCGATAGAGAGGCGACTCTTTTTGAAAGCGTGATTATAGACAATAATCCCGTCGAGTACGGCTATTGTCGCGAGTGCTACGAAAATGCTTTGAAATGCGGCAAAAATCCGCATGAAGAAGCAAATTACAGGCTTTCTCGCCGAGATAAAGAATGCAAAATTTGCGGATATACGGTTGAAGATTTTGAAAAAAACTTCCTTTTCGGTTGTGCGAATTGCTATTCTCAAATGCGGAAAATCGCGCTCGACGCGGCAAGCAAAGCGCAAGGTGTAAACGCCGAGTTTTTGCACGCTCACGCACCCGAAAATACCGTTTCGACCATACTCGATTTGAAGGGCGCGCACGGCGCGTACGGTGTCAGAAACAATCTAAACGGCAATTTCGAGCGTTTTGACGTAAGCGACTCACTGCCGCGCCCAAGCCTTTTGAAGTCGGCAAAGTACTGCACGATAAACGAACTTGTCAAAAATAACGTCGTTTCCTCTCGCATACGTCTTGCAAGAAACGTTGCGGGGCTTGAATTTCCTCGCAATATCAAGACGACCGACCAACGAGTGGTCGATTTGATGAACGGCGCGTACGCGGCGGCGCAAGGGGTGTTCGAGGCAAGACTTTTGCCTATGAACAAACTCAAAAAAGAGCAGAAAAAAGCACTTATAGAGCGGCATTTAATTTCTCTTGCTCTTGCAAACAACACGCAAAACGGCGCGGTAATCGTCGAGGGCGACAAAAAATTCGGTATATCCGTGATGATAAACGAGGAAGACCACATAAGGGAGCAGTGCGTCGAAGAAGGATTCAACCTTAAACGCGCATACGAAAGACTGCGTGTTTACGACGAAAGGCTCTTGCACACGTTGCCTATCGCGTACGATTCGCAACTCGGCTTTCTGACGGCGTGTCCGACCAATCTCGGCACGGGTATGAGGGCTTCTTGTATGCTGTTTTTGCCTGCGTTGAAGCGTGCGGGCGCAATCGAGGACGCGCTCAAAACGTTCAAGAGCGAGTTCGGATTGACGGTAAGAGGAGTATACGGCGAGGGTAGCGAAGCGGCTTACGATATGTATCAAATATCCAACTCTCGAACGCTCGGCGTAAGCGAGGACGAGATTATTTCGCAAGTCGAACAAGCGGTTGCGAGAATGTGCTATTGCGAAAGGGTCGCGCTCGAAAAACTCGTCAAGGAAAGACAGACCGAACTTTTGGACGGAATATCGAGAAGTTACGCCGTGCTTAAAGGCGCGTACGCGCTCACGGCGCAAGAACTTATGAAACTTCTCGTCGACGTAAAAATCGGCGTTATACTGGGCATTTTGCCCATAAAATCCACTGCGATAACGGACGAAATGATATGGGCGTGTTCCGCCTCGTCCTTGCAGATTTTGACAAACGGAAGTTCGAAGGAAGAGAGCGACAAAATGCGCGCTCGCATAGTTAGAGAACTTCTGGCGGAGGAAAAATGATAACCTACTCTGACAACGCGCGACTCGTGCTTCAAAGGGCAAGCGAACTTGCCGTACGCACGGGCGGACTTGTTTGCACCGAACATATTTTGTTCGGACTTTTGGACGTTGACGGCTCTGCGGCGCAGAGATTGCTCAATCAATGCGGCGTGTACGAGGACGACGTAATCCGCGTGTTTTCGCCTATGCCTATTCGCCCCAATGTCGAGATGTCGACGAGGGCGGCAAGAGCGGTGCAAAGCGCAAAAGACGTCGCAACGAGGCTCGGCTCGCAAGTTGTGGGAACAGAACATATTTTGTACACCGTTCTCGACGAAACGTCGTCGGTTGCAAGCGAGATACTGCGAGCAAAGGGAATTGACCCCGAATATCTGCAACGACTCACTTACAGCTCAATCGTGTCGAGCGGCGGCGGCAGGGCGGCGATGTGCCTTGCAAACGGAAACGAAGAAAACATAAACGACATTTTGAGCGGTTACATATCCGATTTCTTCGGTGAAAGCGAAAATAAAGGATTGAATCGCCAAGGACAGAGCGGCGGCGAAAACGCTTTGCGAAACGGCTTTGCAAGCAATGAAAACGCGTTCGGAAAAGCCGATAATTTTTATGAAAATACACGCAAAAACGACGAAAATTCCGATTTCGATTTGTCAAAATTCGGCACTGATTTGACGGCGAAAGCGCGCGACGGAAAACTCGACCCCGTCATAGGCAGAGGCAAGGAAACCGAGCGCGTGATACAGGTGCTTTGCCGCAGAACGAAAAACAATCCCGTGCTTATAGGCGAACCGGGGGTCGGAAAAAGCGCGGTTATCGACGGACTTGCCCAGCGCATAGTTTCGGGGGACGTTCCCGACGCGTTGAGGGGCAAAATCGTGTTTTCGCTCGACCTTACTTCGCTCGTTGCGGGCACGAGGTACAGGGGCGATTTCGAGGAAAGACTCAAAGCAACGCTCAACGGCATAAAACAAAGAGGCAACGTACTGCTTTTTATCGACGAAATTCACACCATACTCAAAGCGGGTTCGAGCGAGGGCGGACTTGACATTGCCAACATTCTGAAGCCTATGCTCGCAAGGGGCGAACTGCAAACGATAGGCGCGACCACGCTTGAAGAATATCGCAAACAATTTGAGCAAGACAGTGCGTTAGAACGCCGTTTTCAACCAGTTTTGGTGGAAGAACCGAGCGTGTCGGACACCATAGAAATTTTGCAGGGATTGAAACCGAAATACGAGGCTCATCACGGCGTAACCATAACCGACGAAGCAATATCTTCGGCGGCGATTTTGTCGGACAGATACGTTGCGGACAGATTCCTTCCCGACAAGGCAATCGACCTTATCGACGAGGCGGCTTCGAGAAAGAAAATTTTTTCCTTTACCACGCCGAGCGAAATCCGCGATTTGGAAAACAAAATCAAGCAAGCCGACCTCGATTTGTGCGAAGCAAAACGCAGGGATAATTTTGAACTTTGCGCAAAGTATAAGGCACTTCGCGACGACTATATAGAGCAGAAAGAAAAAGCCGAAATCGACTGGAAAGAGAAGTGCGCAAGCACGAGTTTGTCCATAGGCGAGGACGAAATCGCCGAAGTCGTGGGCAACTGGACGGGAATCCCCGTAAAGCGTATCACCGAGGGCGAAAGCGAAAAACTCGTCAATCTCGAAAAGACCTTGCAATCGAGGGTCATCGGACAAGACGAGGCTTGCGCGGCGGTTGCAAAGGCGGTAAAACGCGCAAGAGCGGGACTTAAAGACCCCAAACGCCCCATAGGCTCGTTTATTTTCTTAGGTCCGACGGGCGTTGGTAAAACCGAACTTGCAAAGGCACTCGCAAGCGCGCTTTTCGGCGACGAAGATTTGCTTATTCGAGTGGATATGAGCGAGTATATGGAAAAGGACAGCGTGTCGAGGCTCATAGGCTCTGCGCCGGGACTCGTGGGATTCGAGGAAGGCGGACAACTCACCGAAAAGGTGCGCAGAAAACCGTATTCCGTCGTGCTTTTCGACGAAATCGAAAAAGGACACCCCGACATATTCAATATTTTGCTTCAAATCCTCGAAGACGGCATACTCACGGACAGTCACGGCCGCACGGTAAGTTTCAAAAACACGGTGATAATTTTGACGTCCAACATCGGTGCGAAAGAAGCCGCAACGCCGCAAAGAACGCTTGGTTTTGCAAGCGAGAAAAGCGTTGAAAGCGAGGGTGAAAAAGTGCGCCAAAGCCACATTCAAGCATTGAAAGGCGCAATGAAACCCGAAATTATCAACCGTATCGACGAAATCGTCGTGTTCAAGAAACTCGACAAAGAAAACTTGTTCAAGATTGCGGATTTGATGTTCGCCTCGCTTGAAAAACGCCTCGAATCGAGAGATATAACGGCGCATATCACGCAGAGTGCGAAAGAGTATATCGTAAGCGAGGGCTACGACGCCGAATACGGCGCAAGACCGCTTCGCCGCACCCTTCAAAGGCTCGTCGAGGACAAGTTGAGCGAAAAACTTATTCGTTCGGAAATTGCGGCAGGCGACAAGGTTACTATTGATTACAAAGACGGCGCACTCGTGTTTGAAAAACTTTGAGAAGATGAATTAATATAAATTATTAATTTATCTCTTGAAATCAAATATAAAATTTGCTATAATGTAAATATAAAGAACTTGGAGGTTACTTTATGAGAATCGAAATATTCGGCAAGAATTACAATCCCAGTGATTCACTCAGAGCAATCACCGAAAAAAAGTGCGCAAAACTCGAAAGACGTTTTGAGGACGAAAATGCGGAAGTTAAGTTCACCGTGACCTACGAAAACGGCGATTACACCACGGATATGGTTGTCACAAGCAAGGGCATATCCTATCGTGCAAGCGCGCTGAGCGGCTCTCCGTTTGACAATCTCGACGAGGTTATTCCCAAACTGCTCGGACAGATGAGAAAGCAAAAAGACATTTGGGGCAAGGACAAAAAAGGAACGCCCAACGTCTACGAAGAAGAAGTAGAGGGCGAAGAAGAATAAATGAAAGTCGGCATATCGACGGCAACGTTTTTCACAAAAGTTTTGACCGAGGATTCGTTCTCGGTCATTAAACGTTTAGGGGCGGACACTTGCGAGGTGTTCCTGACCACATTTTACGAGTACAAAGACGCCTTTGCGCAACTTCTTAAAGAACGCAAAGGCGATTTTGACGTTTATTCGGTGCACTCGCTAAACACTCAGTTCGAACCGCAACTGTTCAACAAAGCACCCAGAACGTACAACGACGCGGAAGAAATATTCCGCTCTGTGCTGTCGGCGGGAAGAACGCTCGGCGCAAAAGCGTACACTTTTCACGCGCAGGCGAGATTGAAACAAAGCGTGTATATCGACCCGAAGTTCGTGGGCGAGCGTATGACAAAACTCGGAGCAATCGCAAACGAGTACGGCATAAAACTCTGTCTTGAAAACGTGCATTGGGCAACTTTCGATTCGCCCGAATTTTACAGGCAAATGAAGCCGTATGCGAGCGGTATCGGCACGGTTTTGGACATCAAGCAGGCAAGACAGTCGGGTTACGACTGGCGAGAGTATCTCGCCGTTATGGGCAAGGACCTTACGAACGTTCACGTCAGCGACGTAAAAGACGGTCAAATCGCGATGGTGGGCAAGGGCGAATTTCCGTTCAAAGAACTCGTGGTAAGGCTCAAAGATGTCGGCTACGACGGACCGCTTATCATCGAGCAGTATGCGGGGAATTACGATTCCGTGGACGAAATTGCGGAATCCGTGCAATATCTTAAAAATATTTTGGAGGCATAAACGCTATGCAAATCAAGTTTGATTTCAACAATATGATGGAATCGTCCATCGGCGAGCAAGGCATCACCGAGAAAGAAATAGAGTCCGTTCTCGACAAGGCGCAGGACAGTTACGCATATTTCGAGAAGAACCGCGGCACAGGCTGGATGGGTTGGGCGGAACTTCCGTACAATCAAGAGGACGTCGTAAGAGATATTATCTACACGGCGGCGGAAGTCAGAGCGCATTACGAGAACTTTGTGGTTTTGGGTATCGGCGGAAGCGCGCTCGGTCCTATGGCGGTGTTCAACGCGCTTTGCCATTTCAGATACAACGAACTCGACCCCAAAAAGCGCGGCGTGAAATTCTACGTCGAGGACAACGTAGACCCCGAACGTATGCTTGCGCTTTTGGACGTTATCGACGTTGAAAAGACGATGTTCAACGTCATCACAAAGAGCGGCGCGACGAGCGAAACGATGAGTCAATATCTCATCATCACCGACATTTTGAAAAAGAGATGCGGCGACGATTGGGCAAAACATATCATCGCAACCACTTCTCAAAGCAAGGGCAATCTCATCAAACTCGCAAAGAAAGAGGGCTTCAAAACCTATTATATACCCGACGGCGTGGGCGGTCGTTTCAGCGAACTTTGCCCCGTCGGACTTCTTCCCGCGGCGGTGCTCGGCATAGACATTATCGGCCTTTTGAGAGGCGCGGCGGATATGGACAAGGCGTGCAATTCGTCCGACCCGTACAAGAATCCCGCGCTTATGGCGGCGGTGCTTCAATACATCGCTATGGAACAAAAGGGCAAGAACATTTCAGTTATGATGCCTTATGCGGACAGCCTCAAACTTATGGCGGACTGGTACTGCCAACTCTGGGGCGAGAGTCTCGGCAAAGCGGTGGATTTCGACGGCAACGTGGTGCATAAAGGTCAAACCCCCGTCAAGTCTTTGGGCGTCACCGACCAACACTCGCAAGTGCAACTTTACACCGAAGGTCCGTTCGACAAGGTCGTCACGTTCATCGGCGTGAAGAAGTACAGAGGCGACGTGGTCATCGCAAACGGCGCGGAAGAATTTGCGGACGTAAACTTCCTTTGCGGTCACACTATGGGCGAACTTATCAACACCGAAAGAGAAGCGACCGAATATGCGCTCACTCGCTCCAAACATATGAATCGCACCATTATGCTCGACGAAGTGAACGCAAACACAATCGGTCAACTTCTTATGTTCTTTCAACTCGAAACGGCGTATTGCGGCAAGATGCTCAACATTGACACGTTCAATCAACCCGGCGTCGAGGAAGGCAAGAACGCAACCTACGCTATGTTTGACAGAAAGGGCTACGAAGCAAAGAAAGAGGAACTCGAAAACGCGCCCAAGAAGTCGGCAAAATACATCATTTGACAATGATTGAATTGAAGAGCGTAAGCAAACAGTATCTGTACGGTGCAAGGGTGCTTGCTTCGGCGGATATGACGATAAAAAGCGGCGAAATCGTCGCGCTTTTGGGCGACGACGGAAGCGGCAAAACCACGTTTTTGAAGGTAGTGGCGGGCGTAACCGACTTTGAAGGGGAAATCTTTTTCGACGGCGAACCGCTTGCAAAAAAGCCCGACGACGTAGTTGTGGTCTTTGACGACCTCGCGTTGTTTGCAAATCGCTCGTGCTATTATAACCTTGCCTATCCTTTGAAAATAAGAGGCGTAGAAAAGGACGTTATCGACGAAAAAGTCAAAGCGTGCGCCGATAGGGTGGGGATAACCGCTTCGCTCTATTCGAGAGTGCGTAAACTCTCGCTTATCGACAAAAAGCGGCTCGCAATCGCAAGACTGTTTTTACGCGATTGCAAAGTCGTGCTTATCGACGATATAACCAAAGGTTTGGACAAAGACGAAGCGGCGGTTTTATGGCAAGAAGTCGCGCCCGCTTTGCAGGATTTTGCAAAAGAGGGCAAGTGCGTGATTTTCTCGACGCGCGACTATAAAGAGGCAATCTCGATTGCAAAAAGAATCGTCGTTATGCACTATCGGCAAATAAAGCAGATAGGGACGTACGAGCAGATATGCGCAAATCCCGACAACATATGGGCGGCGCAAGCGTTCGACACCGATTACGCTTTTGAAAAGGCGAAACTCTCTTGCGAGGGCGAAAAACTTTTTGCGACGACAGAGGACGGATATGAAATCGACCTTTGTCATCTCGTCGGGAAAATCGCCGATTCGTACGTCGGAAAGGACGTGTATATAGGCTGGAACAGCGATAAATACGACGTTTTCGGCGACAGAAAAGAGAAAGTGGAACACGCTTTTGTGACTACGGACGGCTATGTTTTGAAGTGCGGAAACCGCAACGTAAAGAGCAATGAAAAACTCGACGAAGTCGGCACTTTGCCGCTTAAAAACGCTACGCTCGTGTTTGACGAAACCAACGAAAATTCGATTGTAACGAAGTAAAAAAGAAAAAACGAAGTAAAAAACGAGGCACAAAGCAAAAGCGAAATACGAAAAAAACAGCAATGAAAAAGCACGATACAAAGGTGAAAATATGGTGATTTTGGGCATCGACCCCGGTCTTGCGACAATGGGGTACGGGGTGATAAACTCGGTGAAAGGCAACTATTCCGTAATCGATTACGGCGTTGTCACCACGCCCAAAGAATGTACTTTGCCCGAAAGACTGCAACAACTCGAAGACGGCGTAAAGGAACTTGTCGAAACTTACAAGCCCGACAACGTGTCTATCGAGGAACTGTTTTTTTCAAAGAACATCACCACGGGTATACCCGTTGCCGAAGCGCGCGGCGTGATTCTGCTCACGGCGGTGAAGTCGCTCGGAAAGGAAGTGTACGAGTATACGCCCAACCAAATCAAACAAGCGGTCACGGGTTACGGCGGCGCGGACAAAATCCAAATGCAACATATGGTGCAAGTGCTTCTCAAACTCAAAAGCGTGCCTCGTCCCGACGACGCGGCGGACGCTTTGGCGGTTGCCATATGCCACGCTCAAACGAGCCGTATCGCAGCCGATTTCAAGGTTCAATAACCTCGCCGCTTTTTCAAAAAACAACTCACGATAAGGTGAAATATGTACAACTATATACAAGGCAAAATCGTTGACAAAACTTTTACGTCCATAGTCGTTGACAACAACGGCATAGGCTACGAAATCGGCGTGAGCGGAAACACGCTTTTTGACGTCGCAATCGGCGAAATAACGAAAGTTTACACATATTTGTACGTCCGCGAAGACGAGATGTCGCTGTACGGTTTTTCACGTTTGGAAGAAAAGAAACTGTTTATGCGTCTGATAGAAATCAGCGGTATAGGTCCGAAAATGGCAATGCAGATTCTCGGCGGTTACGACCTTAAAACGCTCACCGTGGCAATCGCAACCGGCGACGTCAAAACCCTTTGCAAAATCAAGGGACTGGGCAAAAAAACCGCGGAACTCATCGTGCTCAATTTGCGCGAGCAGGCGGCGGACGACATCACGCTTTTCGACAATCATCAAGACGCGGTTACGGGCGACGACATAGCGGACGCCGTGTTTGCGCTTGAAAGTTTGGGGCTTACAAAGACCGAAGCGGTGCGTGCCGCAACCGAAGCGAGCAAAGCGGTAAAAGGCGTTGAAAACATCATCTCGTATTGCCTTAAAAAATTAAGTTAAAACGCAAAAATCATCGCAGAGGCAACGGCAACACGCAAGTTTGCGTATCGCCGAGAGCCTCGCTTGATTTATTGCGCTACTACCGCGCAGAGAATCTTTGCTATCAAAACAAGACTGATAAAGAATAAAGCCACAGTTTCGCAAGATTATCTGCTTGGTGAACGCGTGCTTTGCACGCAGTTGCGGAAGATTAGAATATCTGTTCGCTTGCGTTAAAAGCGCTAAACACAAGCCAATAATCACCATAAAGGTGCATATATGATCAAATCACAATTCTCAAAAGAAAATCAAGACTTCGACGTCGATAATCGCGTTGTGAGTTCGCTCACAATCGAGGAAGACGAACAGGAAAACAGCCTTCGTCCGCATACGATGGACGAATACGTCGGTCAAGCCAAAATCAAAAAGAATCTCGAAGTGTTCATTTCTGCGGCAAAGGCAAGAAACGACGCTCTCGACCACGTTTTGCTTTACGGCCCTCCCGGACTCGGCAAAACGACCCTTGCGCACGTCATCGCGGGGGAACTCGGCGCACAAATCAGA
The DNA here is from genome assembly GCA_900547975.1 of uncultured Eubacteriales bacterium. Taxonomy (GTDB): domain Bacteria; phylum Bacillota; class Clostridia; order Christensenellales; family CAG-917; genus CAG-475. Next base: position 85,630 of record URIX01000002.1, read on the forward strand.
GTGACGAGCGGTCCTGCCATAGAAAAGGCGGCCGACCTTGCGGCACTTTTGACCAACCTCGAAAAGGGTGACGTGCTGTTTATCGACGAGATACACAGACTCAACCGCAACATCGAAGAAGTGCTTTATCCCGCTATGGAAGACTTTTCGCTCGACCTCGTGACGGGTACGGGTCCTATGGCGAGAAGCATTCGTATTCCGCTCAAACGCTTTACGCTTATAGGCGCGACGACGAGGGCGGGTATGCTTTCGAGTCCTTTGCGTGACCGTTTCGGAATGTCCCTTCGCCTCGAAATGTACACTGACGAGGAACTTAAACGTATCGTTATGCGTTCGAGCGGTATTCTCGGCATTGCAATCGACGAATCCGCCGCACTCGAAATCGCAAAGCGTTCGAGAGGTACGCCGCGTATCGCAAACAGACTTTTGCGCCGAGTTCGCGATTTCGCAGAGTACGAAAAACTCGATAGAATCACGCTCGATATCACAAAGAAAGCACTCACGCTTATGGACGTTGACGAACTGGGTTTGGACATCACCGACCGCACGGTTATAGAGGCTATAATCGACAAATTCGGCGGCGGTCCTGTTGGACTTGAAACGCTTGCGGCGGCAACCGGCGAGGAAGCGAGCACCATCGAGGACGTTGTTGAACCGTTCTTGATTCAACTCGGATTTATCAGCCGCACGCCGAGAGGCAGAGTTTGCACTCAAAACGCTTACGAGCATCTAAAACGTGAGTATAACAAATAGTTTTTACGAGACGGAACACGAGCCGCAAGGCGGCGAGAAAAGGGAGCGCCGAGCTTGACGGACAGTACAAGCGACTGCGCCGTTTGGGTGCGAAGCTGGCGCACA
>URIX01000003.1 GCA_900547975.1 uncultured Eubacteriales bacterium
AACGACGAAGAATCGTTGTGAGCATCCACTTCCGCCGTTGCAACTGCCGAGCCGTCTCAAAGTTGCAACCCCTTACGTCACAAACAAATGCTCTGATTTGTTTGTGACAGGACGTTTGCGCCAAAATATTTGTCAAGCCATCTTGAAAAGATGGGTGACAAGTGTTTTGCATTCGGCGCAAAGTAATTATTCATTATTAATTATTAATTAAATCAACTAAATCACTATTGCGTTATTCGCTTTCTTTTGCTATAATATTTACAATATTCATAATATGGAGGACAAAGTATGTCTTACGGTATTGACGAAGTCGATCTTATCTTCGATGAAATGAATGAAAAAATCGACAAAACAATGCAGAATTATATCACCGAATTGCGTTCTATTCGCGCAGGCAGAGCAAATCCGCATATCCTCGACAAAGTTGTCGTCGATTATTACGGAACGCCTACGCCTATTAACAATATGGCAAACGTTTCCGTTCCCGAAGCGCGTCTTTTGGTTATTTCGCCTTGGGATAAATCTCAACTTAAAGCAATCGAAAGAGCGATTCTTGCCGCAAACGTCGGTATCAATCCCAACAACGACGGTCACGTTATCCGCCTCGTTTTCCCCGAACTCACGGAAGAACGCAGACGTTCCACCGTTAAGGAAGCGAAAACTCTCGTCGAAGAATCCAAAATCGTTATGAGAAACGCTCGCCGCGACGCTATCGACGAACTTAAAAAGATCCAAAAAGCATCCGCGATCACCGAAGACGATTTGAAGAACTACACCGAAGACGTAGATAAGAATCTTGCAAAAAACACCGACGAGGTTGACAGACTTTTTAAGGAAAAAGAGCAAGAGATTCTTTCAATCTAATGGGTGCAAAGCATATCGGATTTATTATGGACGGGAACGGCAGGTGGGCGGTTGCTCACGGTATGTCGCGCCAAGAGGGCTACGCTCACGGGCTTGTGGCTCTTTATAAGGTTGCAAAAAGGTGCAGCGAGCGCGGTGTGGAAGCGGTTTCCGTCTATGCTTTGTCAACGGAAAACTTAAACCGTCCGCAAGGCGAACTCGATTCCATATTCAAAGTGGTCGAAAAATTCAATTTGACATACGACGGCGAATATAAGATTTCGTATATGGGCGATTTCGATTCTCTTGACGACAAACTTGCGTATTCAATCGAACAAGTAGAGGAAAAAACTCGCGATAACAAAGGAATGTGGCTCAATATCGCGTTCAATTACGGCGCGAAAGCGGACATTTTGCACGCGGCAAAGGTTGCGTACGACCACGGCGAGTTTTTGGAAGATACGTTTGAAAAACATCTTTCGTCGTCACATCTTCCGCCTCTCGACCTTATTGTGAGAAGCGGCGGCGAAATGAGATTGTCCAACTTTATGCTCTACGAAGCGGCGTATGCGGAACTTATGTTCCTCGACAAACTCTGGCCGGATATAGACGAGAGCGACGTTGACAAAATTCTCGACGACTTCGATAAACGTGTGAGAAAATTCGGAAAATAACGGATTTTGTGCGAATTTCGGCAAAATTCGATTTTTCGTTTGTAATTAGATATTTTTGCAAGCGGTTTGCCGTTTGCAAAGCGCGTCGATTGCAAGATTTGCGACTGAACGCGCTATGAGGTGTTTATGCTTAAAAGAACGATTACTGCAATAGTACTTCTGTTTTTCGTTGCGTGGTTTTTGTTAGGCGGCTATGTTGTAAGCCCGATTTTCGTCGATATGCTGATTTTGCTTTTCTTGGCAGGGTCGGTTTTCGAGATGTACAAATGCTTTAAAGGCGCAGGCTACAAGATGTTTGCCGCCCCCGTCGTTTTGATGCTGGTTGCGGCGTACCCCGTGTATTATACGATGCAATACTACGTCGGCGCAGGCGCGCCGAACACGAGCGCAGGCATTCAAGGTCTTTTGATGGTGCTTCTTGCAAGTTCTATGCTCGCGCTTACGATTTTCACGTTCAAACCTGCAAAACACACCCAAAAGGAGGTTGACGAAGCAAAAGAGCAGGGGGTTGAACTCGAACTCGATTCGCCAAAAGCGTGCGAACTTAAAGATTTGTTCGCAAATATTTTCATTCTCGTATATCCCACGCTTTTCCTTATGAGCGCGTGGATTGTGAGTTACAAATACAGTGCGTTATTTGCCGTTCCGTTTGCGATTTTAGTGCCGGTTCTCGGAAGCGATACTTTTGCCTACTGGTTCGGCTCTATGATAGGCGGAAAGAAACTTTGCCCCAAAATCAGCCCTAAAAAGACGATTGCGGGCGGCGTCGGCGGTCTTGTCGGTGGTATGGCTGTTTCTGTGCTATTCTGGCTTCTTTTCGAGATGTTTGCCGACAAATATCCGACTTTCATCTCGGGTTGCGGATATACGGCGTTCTTTGCGCACGATGTAAGCGGTTGGCAATGGAAAAGCGCGCTCGTGTACCTCGCGATAGGTCTGATTTGCGGCGCGATAAGCGAACTGGGCGACCTTGCCGCTTCGCGTATCAAACGTGCAATCGGCATAAAGGATTACGGCAAGATTTTCCCGGGACACGGCGGTTTTATGGACAGAATCGACAGCGTTATGTACTGTCTCGTCATACTGCTCGTGGCGTTCTCTTGCATTTACGGTTATTGATTCTTTCATACGGATTTAATAATCGACGGTTATACTGACAATCGCAATCGGAAAACGATTGCAATCACAAAGGCAATAAAAAATCCGCAAAAGACTTCAAATCTCTGCCTATGCGGCACGCGGATTTTAAGGATAAAATGAAAACAATCACAATACTCGGAAGTACAGGCTCTGTCGGAAGACAGGTGCTTGACTCTATCTGCGCACACCCCGACGCTTTTAAGGTCGTCGGGCTTTCGGCTTATACCAACGAATCGCTTTTGCGCGAACAAATCGAAAAATTCAATCCCACTCATTATTATTTTCCAAACGGCGCGGTTGAGGTGCAAAGTTCGCTTTTCGACTTTCTTGAAGACGATAAAACCTCGAAATGCCTTTCTTCGCTCGAAGAACTCGCAAGTATTCCGTCGGATATAGTCGTTTTGGCGGTTACGGGAATAGCGGGGCTCTGGGCTGCCGTCGCAACGCTCAAAAGAGGCGGAACTCTTGCGATTGCAAACAAGGAAACTATCGTATGCGCAGGTCGTCATCTCAAATTCCTCGAAAAGAAGTACGGCGGAAGGATTTTGCCGCTCGACACCGAACATTCCGCAATTTTCTCGTGCCTCAGGGGCGAAGATAAAAAGTGCGTCAGAAGCCTCGTCCTGACGGCAAGCGGCGGCGCGCTTCGCGACTATCCCACAAGTCAACTCGCAAAAGTCAAGGCAGAGGACGCGTTGAAGCACCCCGTATGGAATATGGGCAAAAAGGTCACAATCGATTCGGCAACGCTGTTTAATAAGGGGCTGGAAGTCATCGAGGCAATGCGTCTTTTCGAAGTGGAAGCAAAGGACGTGAAAGTGGTTATGCACAGAGAAAGCATAGTTCATTCGCTCGTTGAATTTACCGACGGCGGTATGAAAGGCTTGTTTTCAGTGCCGGATATGAGGCTTGCGATAGAAACCGCGCTTTATTATCCCGAACACGGCAAAGACAGTGTTGCGCCTCTTGACCTTGCAAAACTCGGCTCGCTTTCTTTTTCCGCACCCGATTACGACAGATTTCCTTGTCTTAAAATCGCAATAGACGCGGCAAACGCGGGCGAGGGCGCGTGCATTGCCGTATCTGCCGCAGACGAAGTCCTTGTCGAGGAATTTTTGAAAGGTAAAATCAAATATCCCGAAATCGCAACCGCGCTTTCTAAGGTATTTGCAAAATTCAAAAAGGTCGGAAACGTCGAACTCGAAGACGTACTTGGCATAGACGAGCAAGCAAGAAAATACACTTATTCTGTGATAGGAGTGAAATAGTGTTCTTAATTTGCGCAACTGCAAGCGAAGTTTTCACATATATCGGCTACGTTATTGTAGCCGTTCTTGCGCTTATGGCAATGATTGTCATACACGAACTCGGACATTATACCGCAGGCAAATTGCTCGGATTCAAAATCGACGAGTTCGCAATAGGTTTCGGACCTGCAATCATAAAAAAACGCAATAAAAAGACGGGCGAATTGTTTACTCTTCGTCCGTTTCCCATTGGCGGATTTTGTGCTTTTCACGGCGAGGACGCCGAAGGCGCGATGGTTGACGAAAACGGAAATCAGATTAAAGACGAAAACGGAAATATCGTAAAAGACCCCGACGCGTTCAACAATCAAAAGGCTTGGAAACGTCTTATAGTGCTGTTTTCGGGCGCGTTTATGAATTTTTTGAGCGCAATCGTCATTATCACGATATATTTTACCGCATACGGACAGTTGCTTCCGAATGTTGTGGGCGTTCACAATACCGCAACGTATCATAATGTTTTTCAAGAGGGCGACGTCATTCTCAACATCAACGGAAAGCAAGTTAACATTATGCTTCAAGAGGACTTGGACAACGCTTTCAAAGATTTGTCCGACGATTCGTACTTTTGGGTTTTTAGAGACGGAAAACGCGTGAAACTCAACGCGCACAAAGTATATTATAATCCGTTCTATGAGGACGATTTTATATATGCAATAAACGGAAAAAAACTCGACGCCCCCATAGTCGCAAGCGCGCTCGGCGAATATGCGGAGCAAAACGGAATCGACCAAACGCAAAAAATTACGCTCGTCGTTGTCAAATACGGCAAGGACGGCAAAATCGTCGAACAAAGTTCGATGAGTGTGCAAAAAGGCGTTGTCGTGGGCGACCCCGACGGATTTTACAGTTACGGGTTCGGCATAACTCGCAGCCTTACGCACGCAAAACTTCCGTTTTTCCTCGCATTCGGCAGAGCGTGGGGATTCAGTTTCTTCATCGTATTCAAGATTCTCGCCTCGCTCGGCGCACTTATTACCGGTAAAACGGGCATTGAAAACGCAGGCGGCACGATTACGACAATCAAAATGATGGCGCAACTGTCATCTCTCGGCTTCGACAGTTTTTTGTACGTAGTCGCGATAATCTCTGCAAACCTTGCGGTTATGAATTTGTTGCCGTTTCCTGCGCTCGACGGAAGCAGAATGTTGTTTACGCTGATTGAAATGATATTCAGAAAACCCGTGCCGAGAAAAGTAGAGGGCATAATTCACACGGTGGGACTCGTGCTGTTGATCGTGCTTGCGGTGTTCCTCGACATATTCCATTTGGTGAAAGGATAAAAGGGATAAATTATGACAGAACGAAAGAAAACAAGACAAGTTAGCGTAGGAAATGTGAAAATCGGCGGTGACGCGCCTATAACCGTTCAATCTATGCTGAATACGAAAACAACGGATATAAAAGGCTCGCTTTCGCAAATAAACGCGCTTAAAGCGGTCGGTTGCGACCTCATTCGCCTTGCAGTGCCCGACGAGGATTCGGCAAGAGCGTTCGGCATAATCGCAAAAGAGTGCGGTTTGCCACTCATTGCCGACATACATTACAACTATAAACTTGCGCATATGGCACTCGACCAAGGCGCAAAGAAAATCCGTATGAACCCCGGCAATATGCGTGATTTTTCGCAAATCAAACCGCTTGCAGAAAGAATGATAGATATGGGCATACCCGTGCGCGTGGGCGTGAACGGCGGCTCGCTTGACCCGAAATACAAGGGAATGAACGAGGCGCGCGCACTTTGCGAGAGCGCACTCGAATGTGCAAACGTCTTTGAAAGCGTTGGTATGAAAGACATAGTGATTGCAATCAAGCACTCGGACACGCTTCTCAACATCAAGGCAAACAGAATGTTGTCGAGCATGTGTGATTATCCTCTTCATATCGGCGTGACGGAAGCGGGAACGCTTCGCACGGGACTCGTAAAATCCGCAATCGGCATAGGAACGTTGCTTAGCGAGGGAATAGGCGATACCATCCGCGTTTCGCTTTCTACAAACGTTTGCGAAGAAGTGCTTGCAGGCAAAAAAATACTTCAAACTCTCGGACTTCGCAAAAACGCCGTGGAAGTCGTTGCTTGCCCGACTTGCGCAAGAACGGAAATCGACGTCGAAGGACTTGCAAACAAAGTCGAAACCATGACGGCAGGAATAAACAAGCCGCTCAAAATATCCGTTCTCGGTTGTCCGCTCAACGGAATAGGAGAGGGTGAACACAGCGACCTCGGCATTGCGGGCGGAAAAGAAAAGAGCGTGATATTGCTTCACGGCAAGATTTACAAAACCGTGCCGAGCGAACGTCTTATGCAAGAATTTGAAAAGATTTTGCAAGATGTTTTATCAAATTGACAAAAATATAGAATACTTTTCGACAAAAACCGCGAGGATTTTATGGCTACAAAGTTTTTTGAAGAATTTACGATAAGAAGCAACGGCGAGTTTCCGATGCTCAAACTTAACAGCGCGACCTACTATAAAGACAAAAGAGAGTTGGTTGTTAAGTTTATTATTTCCGCATTCGAGGTGCGCTCTTTCGACGAGGAAAGCAAAAAGAAAGTGCAATCGATAATCGAACAAATGTTTTCGGGCGTTTCGGTGAGTGTGCAGTACATAAGAACGTATGCGGACAACAATGTCGTAAAAAACAAAGTTTCAGAGTTTTTCAACCGCACGAATCAAATGATTTTTCGGCGCATAAACGACGATACCCTTAAAATCGATGTGGGTGACAATGACATCGACGTGAAATTCGTTTTCGACACGCCGACATACAAACTTCTGACCGCAGGGGACTTGCTTGCAAAACTTGAAGAATATCTCGATTGCTCGTTCAATCAAAACATCGATATAATAGCCGAAGAAAGCCTCTATTCAGAGCAAAAAGAACAAGATTTCGACATGCATATCGACACGACGTTGCATGCCGATTCCGCATTGCGACTCGTGAGTGCGAGAGTGGGCGAAAAAGTGTATTCCAGAGGCAAAATCGACGGTATTTCGCAAATGCCAAACTATATCGTTGATGTAAAAGGCGCGTGCGACAACATTGTTTTGTGCGGCAAAATTTCGCAAATCGAGAAAAAGTCCTATAAAAACAAGAAGTATAATCCCGACGACCCGAAGAGCGGACCGGAAACGTTGCCGTTTGATAAGTTTATTCTTGACGATACTACAGCTAAAATCGAGGGCGTGAGTTTTGTTGCAAATGACGAGGACGCAGACAAAATCGTTGCGCTCAAAGAGCAATCGCAAGTCGTTTGTATGGGCAAAGTCACTTGGTCGCAATACTCGGGCGCATGGTCTTTTCAAGTGAACGCAATGTTCGAGGCGAACATCGATTTTGACAGTATTCACCTCAAATCCGTCAAACCGTTGCCCGAAAAATACACGACGATTATGCCTCGAAAATACGTTGATATGTCGGAAAAGACCTTATTAGATGCCGAAAAACCCGCAAAAGTCATTAACGAGTATTTCAAGGATAAAACTTTTGTGATATTCGACCTCGAAACGACCGACTTAAAGACGGAAAGCGCAGAGATAATCGAACTTGCGGCGTTGAAAGTCGTCAGCGGCGTGCCTACCGAAACTTTTCAAACACTCATAAAACCGCTTGCGGCGATTCCCGAAGAAATAACCAACATCACGCATATTTCAAACGCAATGGTGCTCGACGCGCCGAATGTCGAAAGCGTGATTCCCGATTTTTACAAGTTTGCGCACGACGCGATTCTTTGCGGACACAACATAGCGGGCTATGATTTTCCCATTCTTTCGAGAATCGGCGAGAAGAACGGATACGTTTTCAACAACGAACTTTGCGACACGCTGTTGCTTGCAAGGCGATATCTTACCGAACTTCCGAACTGCAAACTCGAAACCATTTCAAAAGCGTACGGAATTTCGCACGAGAACGCGCACCGCGCTATGAGCGACGTGTACGCCACTTTCGGCGCACTCGAAGAAATCGCAAAGAGAATGTAATATCCGCAAAATCGCAACCGAACGTAAACGGAATCGCATAAGTGATTGCAGAAACGGTTGAATGGCGATTAATAGCGCGTTTTTTTGAAAACAATTATTCAAACGCGATTGAAATGCAACAAGAATATAAAATATATTAGTATATTTTGTGTTATTGTCATAAAACGCTTGCATTGCGCGTTTTTATGTGATAGTATATAGATACTATAGTAAAACTTTACTAGAGTGAGCGACGGCTCACTCTTTGTTTTAGAAAGGGCGATTCGACAAAAATCGGCTCGAAAGGGGTGCTGTATGGCAAACGAAATTGCGGTTGAAGTCCGCGAAAAAGTGAAGAATCTCGCTCTCGAAGCGGTGAAAGAAGCGGACGAGAATATCGAACTTGTGGACGTGGCGTTCTACAAGCAGTACGGAAAACTCACCGTCGAGGCATTTTTGTGGAAGAAGGAAGGAATAGACTTAGACGACTGCGAAAAAGTGCATAATCTGCTTTCGGCAAAACTCGATTCGATTGAGGACGCCTTCGACGAGGATTATTTTCTGAACGTTTCGTCGCAAGGTCTCGACAGGAAAATCGTGACGAACGACGCTCGACACCGAGATCGAGATTTTCGACCGAAACAAGAAAAAATCACACGGAACGCTTTTGAGTTTCGACGATGAAAACATCGTGATAAAAACCGACGGAAAAAATCCGAAGGAAGTTAAAATACAAAGAAATTTATTGACCAAAGTACAACCGTACGTCAGGTTTTAGGAGGACATAACAATGATTAACAAAGAGTTCTTTCAAGCATTGGACGATCTTGAAAAGGAACAACGCATTCCCAAAGAGTCAATGATTGAATCTATCGAAGCAGGGCTTGTGTCCGCGTACAAGAAGGAATACGGCTTTGCAAGTCAGATTTCCGTTCGTCTCAACGAGGAAAAAATGACCTACAAAGTGTACGCGCACAAACTCGTCGTGGACGAAGTCGAAGACGAGGAATCTCAAATTTCTCTCGAAGACGCGCAAGACATCGACAAAAAGTACAAAGTCGGTGACGTCGTAATCGAGGACATCACTCCGAAGGACTTTTCACGTATCGCCGCGCAAACCGCAAAACAAGTCATTTTGCAACGTATCAACGACTATAAGAAGGAACTCGTGCTCAACGAAATGAGCGAGCGCACGGGCGAAATCCTCAGCGCGATCGTAAGAAGAAAAGAAGGAAACACCGTCTACGTCGAAATCACCGGCACGCAAATGGAAGGCGTTATGATGCAACAAGACCAAGTTCCGACCGAAACGTACAACGTGAACGACGTCATCAAAGTGTACGTCAAAAAGATTCGCGACGGTTTGCACGGCGCGCAAGTTGTCGTGTCGAGAAGTTCGGCAGGCTTCGTTCGCAGACTGTTCGAACTCGAAGTTCCCGAAATCAAGGCGGGACTCGTCAAAATCAACAGCATCGTTCGCGAAGCGGGATTCCGCACCAAACTCGCAGTGTCCAGTGAAGATCCCAACGTCGACGCAGTCGGAAGTTGCATAGGCAACAAGGGTGTGAGAGTCAACGCGGTCGTTGCCGAACTCGGCGGCGAAAAGATCGACGTCATCGAATATTGCGACGATCCTATCGAATATATCGCTCGCGCGCTTTCGCCCGCACAAGTGCTTATGGTTTCCATCAACGAGGAAGAAAAGAACGCAAAAGTCATCGTTCCCGACGAGAAACTCTCGCTTGCAATCGGCAGAAGCGGTCAAAACGCTCGTCTTGCGGCAAAACTTACCGGCTGGAAGATAGACGTCAAACCTTATTCCACGCTCAAAGTCGACGAGCAAGAAGTGCAAGGTGAATAAAATGTCCTATCCCAAGAACACCCGAAAATGCGTCGTGTGCAAGGAACACGCCGACAAGTCCGAAATGCTGAGATTCGTCAAAGACAAGGACGGAAAAGTGTTTCTCGACCGCTCGCAAAAAGCGGACGGCAGGGGCGTTTGGGTGCATAATTGCGAGGACTGTATACAAAAACTTATCAGGAAAAAGACTCTCAACGCCGCGTTCAAACGCAACGTAGGCGACGAGATATACGGTGAGATAAATGAGTAAAATCGGTGCTTACGTCGGACTTGCGCAACGCTCGGGTTCGGTGCTTTACGGCGAAGATATTATCTGCGAGAAGAAAAACCTCGCAAAAGTCGTGCTCGTTTCATCGACCGCAACCGATAAGTATAAAGAAAGGATATTGAAGAAGATGAGTTGTCCCGTGTATATCGTGGACGGTCTTGGCGAGGCTCTGCACCGCGAGGGTGTCAATGCAATCGCCATAACTAACGACAATCTCGCAAAGGCGGTTGTCGGTGTATTGAGGTGAATATGCCCGAAAACAAAAAAGAAACAAACGTCGATTCCGTAAAAATGCTCAGTGAGTACAAAACTACGAAACTTGCCGAACTTTCCGAAAATATCTCTCGTCAAAAGTCGAGAGCAGCCGTGATTATGGCTTCTATCAAGGCAAAACGCGACGAACTTTTGCAAAAAGCAGAGCAAATCGAAAAAGCCAAAGAAGAAGCGAAGGCTGCCGAAAAGGAAAAGTTCGAAGAAGTCGAGAACAAAATCGAACGTGAATCCGAAAAAGCCGTCGAAAAAACGGTAACGGCACAAGATACGCCTGTCGTCGAGCCTAAGACAGAGGTCAAAGCGGAAAAAGAAACGAAAGCCGAAAAGGAAGTCAAAAAAGACGATACTTCCGCTTCCGAAAAAGAGACCGTGAAAGGCGAAGAAAAGACGGAAAAGGAATCCAAGCAAGACGAGAAAAAGCAAGAGGATTCAAAGAAGCCGCATGTTGCGGTCGTTCCCAAAACGCCTTTTGAACTTGCGCAAGAAAATCCCGAAATTTTGCCTAACGGCGAAGTGCGCAGAATTTACGTTCCGCCGACGCCGAAGCCGAAGGTTACGACGAGAGTGTTCGGACAAGGCGGTTATCAACAACCGCGCGGACCGAAGCCGCAACAAAACGGACAAGGACAAAGACCGCAAGGACAAAATCAAGGTCAAAACGGCGGCCCGAGACGATTGTCGGCATCGCAAAGCGTTGCCAACGCCGCGCAGCAATTTCCTCCTAAACCTGCTGCGCAAAAGGGCAAGGGCGGCAAACAAAACTCAAACAACGGTTCGAGCAAGTTCGACGATAAGTCAACGATGAACAAGCGCGCGCTTATGAAGCGCGGCTATCTCGTCGACGACAGAATTTCATACGACGAGGACGGCGAAGCAATCGTTCGCAACTACAAAGTCAACAAGAACAGAGGCGGTGGCAACAGCGCAACCGTTATAATCGAAAACGCTGTTATAACCACCGACCCCGTTTCCATCAAAACTTTGAGCGAAAAAATCGGTAAATCTGCCGCGGAAATCGTCAAAACACTGTTCGTTCTGGGCATTATGAAGACAATTAACGACAGTATCGATTTCGCAACTGCGGAACTCGTTGCCGACGAATTCGGAATCAAACTCGAATACAAACCGGACGTGACTCTCGAAGATACGCTCACCGCACAACTCGAAGTGGACGACGTTGAAGAACTTGAAAATCTTGTTCCGCGTCCGCCTGTCGTCACGATTATGGGTCACGTAGACCACGGTAAAACTTCGCTTCTCGACTATATCAGAAAGTCGAACGTTACGGGCGGCGAAGCGGGCGGCATTACACAACATATCGGCGCATATACCGTTACGCTCAACGGAAATCCCATTACGTTCCTCGATACCCCCGGTCACGAAGCGTTCACATCTATGCGTGCTCGCGGCGCGCAAGTTACGGATATTGCGATTCTGGTCGTTGCGGCGGACGACGGCGTTATGCCTCAGACGCTCGAAGCAATCAGCCATGCAAAGCAAGCAAAAGTGCCTATCATCGTCGCTATGAACAAAATGGACAGAGCAGGCGCAAATCCCGACAAGGTGCTTTCGCAACTCGCAGAAAACGGCGTAACCCCCGAAGAATGGGGCGGCGATACGCCCGTCGTGCGCGTGTCTGCCAAGACGGGTATGGGCGTTGAAGATTTGCTCGAACAAATCCTCGTACGCGCAGAAGTCGAAGAATTGCGTGCGAATCCCGACAGAAACGCAAGAGGCACTATCATTGAGGCAAAACTCGACAAAGGTCTCGGCAAAATCGCAACTATCCTCGTTCAAACCGGTACGTTGCACGTCGGTGATAACGTCGTCGCAGGCATTTGCACGGGTAAGATCCGCGCTATGATAGACGATAAGGGCAGAAAGGTCAAAAAAGCCGGTCCGTCTATGCCCGTTTCCGTCACCGGTTGGGACGACGTTCCCGAGGCAGGCGACAGAATCGACGTCGTTGCGGACGAAAAGTTCGCAAGAGAACTCGCAGAAGAAAGAAAACTCAAACTCGCCGCAAGTCAAACGGAATCTACGTCCGTTTCGCTCAACGACTTGTTCGACAAGATTTCAAAAGGCGAACTCAAATCCGTCAAACTCATCATCAAAGCGGACGTTCAAGGCTCGGTCGAGGCGGTCAAGCAATCACTTGCCAAACTCGGTAACGAAGAAGTCAATATCGACATCATCCACGCGGCTGTCGGCGGTATCAAAGAAAGCGACGTTTTGCTTGCGGAAACTTCAAACGCAATCATCATCGGCTTCAACGTGCGCCCCGACAACAACGCAAAACAACTCGCCGCGCAAAAGAAAATCGACATCAGATTCTACAACATCATTTACAACGCAATCGAGGACATCGAAAAGGCGGTCAAGGGCATGCTCGATCCCAAGTTCAAAGAGGTCGTTCTCGGTTCTGCGGAAGTGCGTGAATTGTTCAAAATCAGCGGAGTCGGCACTATCGCAGGTTGCCACGTCATCGACGGTAAAGTCGTTCGCGGCGCACAAGCACGTCTTATCAGAAACGGAAAAGTCGAGTATACAGGCGAAATCGCTTCCTTGCGCCACGGCAAAGACGACGTCAAGGAAATGGCAAAGAACTTCGACTGCGGCATAATGCTGTCCAACTTCCAAGACGTCAAAGTGGACGACGTAATCGAAGCGTTCACGATGGAGAAAACAAATGAAGATTAAGATGGAACGAGTCAATTCCGAACTCGCCAGACAAATCACCAAAATCATTGCCGAAGACGTTAAAGACCCGCGTCTTCACAATGCAATCGTCGGCGTGACCAAACTTTACACCACGCCCGACCTTAAATACGCAAAGGTGTATTTGTCCATATATGCGGCAAACGACGAGGAAAGGCAAGAGGCGTATTACACGATATGCCGTTCCAAAACGTTCATTCGCAATATGCTCAAAGACAGCGTGCAAATCCGTCTTTTGCCCGAACTCAATTTCATAATTGACGACAGCGTCGATTACAGCATAAAAATCGACGAAATACTCAATAAAATCAAGAAACAGGACGAGCAAAGGACGATTGCAAACACCGACGAGGAACAATGAACGATATTCTTCAAGAAATCTCAAAAAGAATAAATCGCTCGGACGATATTGCGCTTTATTGTCACACTAAACCCGATTGCGACGCTTTGGGCAGTATGCTCGCGCTTTACGTCGCTCTCAAAAAAAAGGGTAAAAACGTTTCGGTATATTGCGATTCGCCCGTTCCCGACAAATACAAAACTCTGTTCAAAAGCGAAGATATTGCTTTTCCGCAAAAGAGAGTTCACGACCTCGCAATCAGCATTGACGCGAGTTCCATCGACAGACTCGGACAGTGTATGAAGTCGTTTTTGTCGGCAAAAACGCAAATCGTCATCGACCATCACAAATCCTTTGAGAGATTCGCTTCGCTTTGCTACGTTGACGAAACGGCAAGCGCGTGTGCGGAAATCGTTTTCCAACTGCTCAAATCTATGAAAGCAATCGATGTAGACGTTGCGAAACTGCTATTTTGCGGTATCGTGACAGACAGCGGTTGTTTTTCTTATTCCAACACCACGAAACGCACCCACGAAATCGCGTGCGAATTGCTTGAATATAACTTCGACGCAAGCGAGGCGATTTATCAAGTGTACAGCAGCATCACTCCAAACAAGTTCGACTTAAAACGCCGAGCACTCGCAAAAGCGAAATTCTTCGAGAGCAGACAAATTGCATTGATTTGCTTCACAAAAGACGATTTTGCCGCAACAAACACGACTTGCGACGATACGGAAGGAATCGTAAGCGAACTTATCGACGTCGATTGCGTGAAAGTCGCGTATGCGTTATCGCAAGTGGGCGACAAAAACTTCAAACTCAGTATTCGTACGAAAGATAACGTTGACGCTTCCGACATTGCGATGACTTTCGGCGGGGGCGGGCACAAATTCGCTTCGGGTTGCCGTGTCAACGGCTATCTCGAAGACATCGAAGAAAAACTCGTAAAACTTGCAAAGGACAGAATCTAACAGGGTATTTTGTCAAGAATTAAATTTTTAATCTAATATGAAAGGCTTTGTCAACATCAACAAACCATACGGTATGACTTCAAGCGACGTCGTTGTCAAAGTGCGTGGAATACTGCGCAGAGTCAGCGGCGAAAAGCAGAAAGTCGGACATCTCGGCACTCTCGACCCAATCGGTACGGGCGTTTTGCCGATTGCCGTCGGAACCGCGACAAGGCTTTTCGATTATATGCAGCAAAAAGTCAAAGTCTATCGCGCAACTTTCGTTTTCGGAGAAACGACCGATACGCTCGATTGCACGGGCAAGGTTGTAGAAAACAGTTCCGTTATCCCGACAAGAGAACAAATCGACGAAGCGGCAAAAAATATCGTCGGCGACATCGAGCAGATTCCGCCGCAGTATTCGGCAAAATCAGTCGGCGGCGTAAGGGCGTACGACTTGGCGCGTAAAGGCATTCAAGTCGAATTAAAACCGAAAAAAGTGACCGTATATTACGTCAAAACGGTCGATTGCGATATAGACGGCGCGCCGTATGCGCTCAAAGAAAACGAGTATGCGTTTGAAATTGCGTGTTCGAGCGGAACGTATATTCGCTCGATAGCGCGCGACCTTGCCGCTTTTCTCGGAACTGTCGCTTATATGTCGTCGATTTGCAGAATCAAAAGCGGCGACTTTGAGATTTGCGATTCCGTTTCGCTTGAAGATTTTGAAAAAATGCCGTTAGAATACCTAAAACCGATAGATTGCGCATTGAAAAGTTTTGAAAAAGTGCAAATTGACGAGGCGCAAAAGAGCAAGGTTTTGAACGGCGTTAGCATAAAAATCGACAATTTGCCGCTCGGCGATTTCGCCGTCGAACGAGACGGTGAAGTTCTCGGTATGGGCGAGTGCGTAAAAGGTTTGCTACATATGAAAACGAGGTTGTGAAAAGTATGAAAATCCTCGACTTTGAAAAACGATACGATATTCCCGTTGCGCTTGCGCTCGGCTTTTTCGATTGTATTCACAAAGGACATCAAAAACTTTGCGAGCGTGCAATCGAGTATGCCAAAACAAACGGAATCGAAAGCGCGCTTTTGACGTTCACGAACGATCCGAACGTCATTTTCGGCAACGAAAAACAAATGTATTGTTTTTACGATCGTGTAAAAGTGATTGAAAAATGCGGTTTGGACATCGTTATCGGCGCATTGTTCGACGATAAATTCGCAAGTTTGTCACCGCTCGATTTTCTCGACGTATTGACGTCGAATTTCAACGTAAAATCGATTTTCGTCGGTGCGGATTACACGTTCGGTAAATTTGCGGCAGGGAACGTCGACTTGCTTCGAAAGTATTGCGATAGCAAAGGTATTTCGCTTTTCGTAGTTCCATTTGAAACGTCGGACGGCGTGAAAATTTCAACATCTAAACTCAAATCGTTCGTGAAAGACGGTCAAGTCGACAAACTCAACGAATATCTCGCTTTGCCGTATTTTATGAGCGGTGAAGTGTTGCACGCTCGCCACAAAGGCACGGGAATGGGATTTCCGACAACCAACATCGCACTCGACGAATCCCGTTTGCAACTCGAAAACGGCATATATGCGACTTTTTGCGAGGTTGACGGCAAAGTTTTCAAATCTATGACCAACGTAGGCGCAAAACCTACGTTTTCGGATAATTCCATATCCGTTGAAACGTATATAATAGATTTTTCGGGTGACGTATACGGCAAAAATATCGTCGTGTATTTTATCGAAAAAATGCGCGATATTGTCAAATTCGCATCTCAAGTCGAGTTGAAAGCACAACTCGACAGCGACGAGGTCAATGCGAAGAAAATTCTTGACGATTTCGAGCGCAATCACGCTGACAGTTTGATTTTTAGAGGTGACAAATGATAAATAAAAGTAACGTAGCATTGTTCGGACCGTCCGGACACGACGAACAGTTCGCAAAAGACGGATTGACCGCCACGCTTCAAATGCCTCAATGGTTGAGAGATAAGGGACTCGATTTGTTTGAATATTCCTTCGGTAAAGGCGTTCGCATAAGCGAAGCAACCGCAGAAGCAATAGGGAACGAAGCCGACAAATTCGGCATCGAAATCAGCGTTCACGCGCCGTATTTCATAAATTTTGCTTCCGTTGAGCAAGAAAAAGCGGATAATTCTATAAATTATCTCACGAGTTCGCTCAAAGCACTCAGACATTTTCACGGTCAAAGATGCGTTTTCCACCCCGGTGCAGAGGGCAAACAACCTCGAAACGAAGCGTTTGCACGCACGTTTGATAATTTTGCGCGCGCACTCGACGTTATAAAGCAAAACGGTGACGATGACCTGATTGTTTGTCCCGAAACTATGGGGAAACAAGCGCAAATCGGCACGGTGAGTGAAGTTATAGCACTTTGCAAACTTGCCCCGAACGTTTATCCTTGCGTCGATTTCGGCCATGTAAATAGCCTTTGGGGCGGCGCATTGAAAACTTCCGAAGATTTTCAGCGTATCATTGACGACCTCTTCGACGGGCTCGGCGAAGAAAAGACGAAAAATATGCACGTTCATTTCAGCAAGATTATGTACGGCGCAAAAGGCGAAATCAAGCATTTAACCTTTGCCGACAATATCTATGGACCTGAGTTTGAACCGTTTTGCGAAGTGATTGTCAAAAACAATCTCACGCCACACGTTTTGAGCGAATCCGCCGGCACGCAAATGTTCGACTCGCTCTATATGAAGCGCGCATACGAAAATATGTCAAAATAACGTATTCTTGATTTTCAACTTTGCTAATAAAACAAATTCAACATTTTGCAACAGAGTAGCGTCCATCACGGACGCTATTTTTTATGACGAAAAGTATCCGAGAATTTTAAATTATCAAGTGGGTAGAAAGATAAAGTCAAACTTCAATATTAAAAAGAAGTTTGGCAAAAGAGGAAGTCAAACTCAAAATTCGGTAGAAGTCCCCAAAACACAAAAGTATATCGGCAGAGTGCAACGTTAAAAATCGAACTTTGAAACAAATTTTTTGCGAGAAGTAGGGAAATTTTCAATGTTCAACCCGTGTATAAACTATTCGCAAAACACGAGTTCGGCTGAAAGCGTGTTCAAAAAGTCCACAGAGATAAACTCTGTGAACTTTTCATTTTGTGGTCAATTTGTCCTCGCATAAAAGTGCGGTGAAGTGAAGTTAAAAGCACACGAATTTTTTGCGTGATCTTTTATAATGTTTGCAACCATTGGATAAACCAAGATAAAGGTGGCGCAAGCAAAATAGCTAAAATAATACAAACTATTTTTATTTTTTTATAAACATTAATATTTGATAGTTGCTTTTTGCTATCTTTTATCTCAGCTCTGTTTGTTCGGGTTTGTATTATTCCGTATTTAGTCTTTTTGTCTGTATAATGTATATACTTGATTTTTTCTTCTTTTAGCAAATTAAGAATTTTGTCTAAATTATATGAAATAATATATAGTATCCGATGATAGTCACTAACAAGACAATCAAGTGTTTCTTCAAAAGATAGTATATATGCAGAAATGTCTTGTTGTTGTTTATTTTGTGCGATGTATGTCCTGTGAATTCCGTCAATTATAAGTGTTTCGTTTATAAAGTTATAAGCAATTATAATTGGACTATGTTCACTTTGTAATGAAAGCGCTTTTATTTTGTTTATGTTAATTTCTGACTTTGATAAATTGATACTGTTAGTAGGAATTGAAGTAATTGGTATATTCTTTTCTTTGATTATTTGTTCTGCCTTGTCAATAGAAAATGTAAGGGTGAAGGTTAAGCCAAGCATATTATAATCTTGTGTAAAAAACTGGCTGTCTATGTTTTTTCTTGTTAAATAGTAAGACTTGTTTTGTATATTATGAATTTTTCCAATATAAAAATCTAGTTCATATTTAATCTCTGGATGTATCTCTTCTATTTGTTTAATATTGTTTTCAAATTCCTCAATGTTTGTTAATGGTATTGTTTCATATGACGTTATGCAATTATCAATATTTTGTTTATTATTCATTTATTCTCCCGTAAATATATTATTTTTTCTTTGTTTGAGTTGTAGTAAAAAAAACTTGTTTTGTTCCGTCTATGCTTTCGTATCCGAGAAGATAATCGGTTGATACTTCGAGGATGGATGCAAGTTTTTTTATATCTTCGATGCAAGGCTCTTGTTTATCGAGTTCCCACGATGAAATCGTCATTTTGCTGACATTGAAATAACTGGCTATATCATTCTGCGAATAGCCTTTTTCTTTTCTTAATTCTTTTAGTCTGTCACCAAAAATTTTGCTCATAGGTAAAGAATAACATTACATATAAAAAATTGTTGACAGTAATGAAAAACATTACTATAATATGAAATGTAATGATAATCATTACGGCGTAAAAATAGATGTTTTGAACGTTTAGTGGCTTTTTCGTTCGCAAAACTTCTGTTTTGCGCAGGGCGCATCAAGTTTCGGTTTTTCTTCTTGTTGCGCCTTCCGCTTCGGCGGAACTCAAAAATCTACAAAAAGAAAAACGAAAAAAGAGGAACTAATATGATTATATTCTTGCTTATTAAGTATCTTCGATTGAAAGAGGCATATAGAAAACTGAACGATGACGTTCGAGCTTCTATTACCGGATGTTATTCAACGACTATTAATATTCCTTCCGGATATCAACTAAATAGAGTTTTAAAATCAAAAGATTACAGATCCGTGACGATTGAAGTTGTGCCGAACAAACTTTCGTTTTTTGAAGCAGAGATTAAAAAAATGAAAGAGCGTGAAGAAGCGCAAGCAGGCAACTGTAAGTCTATCGATGAGATTACTGTCGAAGATTTGCAGAGTATGGACGAAACCGAGTTGAAAAAACTGCGCCATTTTAAAAAGGCATTCGATTACAAACAAAGGAATATGAAGAAGGACGACAATGCCGACACGCCTGCATCTTGAAATACTAACGGGAACGTATAAGTTTCACGATTTTTTCAAATTCGATATCGGTTGGGATAAGTTTTCGCTCTATCGGATGACGAATCGCTGGGGCGGTGAGAAAGTCGTGTGTATCTATCAATCGAGCAAAAAGTGTTATAGGGTGATGTACTGTGACAAGTGGAATATCAAAATTAAGGGCGAATCGCTTGGTAATGGCTGTGAATACAGAAGTTTCCGAACTCAATGGGAACTGTGTCGTTACCTCGATACGCTTGTATAAAGAGGAAAACACTATGAAAGAAAAACAAAATGGTCAGACGTCTGACCGCATAATCATAAAGGCAACGGACATCGTGTCATATGGATTTTTTCAGGAATATATCCATTTTTATTCTTCCGTTCTTGGAACTTGGTTCTTTGAACTGTACGGCAAAAAGATTGCCGTAGTAAAACATGACTGTTGGGATTTCGAGTTTAGGGAAGACGTGGACGGCGAGTGTGGCAAAATCTGGAAGCACGGCGATTTCAATAGTTATAGGGATTTTATCAACTGCCTTTTCCCGAAAGATATGTTCGACGTCGACTTCTTCTTTCCCGTTGAGGTTATGCAAGAATATGAGATTCTGAATAGCGTAGAGGATCTTAACGATAACGTCGAGAAGAACTATCTTAACATATCGTATCTTCTTTACGATTTGGCAACGAATCGTAAAACCTATTTCAAAGATATGGGTTCTTCGATATATGCGTATGCCGACAATCATTTCGGATATTGCCGTACAACAACAAAGAATATGGTTGCGATTTACGAGAAGTTTTGCGACCACAACGTCACGAGTTTCCCCGTAAGGCTCAAAGAAGAATTTGCGCAATATAAGTATTCGCAACTTGCGGAACTTGTTTCCGTTCCCGACGAGCTGCTTCCGAATTTCAGTCATTCGATGAGTATTAAAGATATTCGTCTTGCAAAGAAAAAATATCTTTCGTCTTTGAAGGGAACGCCGGAAAAGATAACGTCGGACGACGACGTAGCGGTTTTGCCGAAGGAAGAACGCAAGATGAGCAACGGCGAGATTGCAAAAAGAATCAAGGCGGTGAAGAATCCGTATTACAACGAAAACGCAATAGAGCAATCCGCAAGATATAAAGCGTATCAAAAGGCAATCGAGGACGTTCTCGATGCGTTGGGGATTGTAGACTTCGAGGTGACCGGTGGCGAAGAAGACGAGGCTTGAAAAAGATTTTGAATCGATTTTGCAGATTCTTGAACAGACAGATTGCGAGGATGTCGGTGACGGCGTGTTCGGTTGTCTGAAAGAGGCAATGCAAGATTCTGCAAACGATACGTCGCTTGCGATATTGTGCGACGTCGTCAAAAGGACAATCGTATCGCTCGATATGATTTATCGCTTCGTTGTCATTCCGAAGTCGCAAAATAACATCGTTTTCAAGCAGATATTAGAATCTCACAGAACTATATCGAGCAAAACCGTAAATACGGTAGCTAATAAATAACAAAAACCTAAAAAGGAGAACAAAACTATGGCAGACAACAAAAAAATCGACGAACAACAAGTTCAGCAAGGATTGATCGGATCTGATCCGAACGCAGAGGTTGCAGAGGAACGCAAACCCACGAACGTACGAGTTCAAAAGTTTTTGCTTTTGAGCGCAAGATCTTTCGACATTGCGAAGAAAGATGCAAAAGGTCGTAAAACTTCCGAAATGGAAAAGGTGATGCAAATCTTCTTCCTCGATGGCAATCAATGCATTCCGAAGACGGGCCAACCGTTGCTCAACGGTTTTGCTCCCGTCGTATCGATATTCCAAAGAGAGCTTACGCCGGAAGTAATGGATCTCGAAGAAATGCAAGTTTTTACGCCAGTATTTGCAAAAATCAGCGGAAACGAAAACTTCATACAGTTGCACGGTATTCTTTCGGATGCGGAAGTTGAGATGTATCGTAAGATTATGGGTGTACTTCTTTAAGCCCCCTATTTCGTCCTATACGGCAAATACAAAGCGCCGTATAGGATTTTATATATCAAAAGCGAGGTGGTGCGGATGATCTGATTTGGTGTCAATCTCATTAATTTCCCCTTAATTAAATTGAACGTTGTTTGTTTTCCCTGCCGTAGTCGGTGGGGAAGATAAACGGCGTAAGTAAGTAGGTAAATAAGCAAAAGTGATTAACGGAATGGGGGTGAATAAAAAATAACATTTCGAGGTGAAAAAACAATATGGCAAAACTTATAAAAACAAAATCCGGCAAAGAAATTGCATTGCTCAATCCTTCTGAACGTGCAAAGAAGTATTCTCGTGAACTTAAACACGGCAAGAAAAGAAACGGACAACCGCTTACAGAAGCCGAAGCAGGTTTTCGTATGGGTGTTCTGAATGAACGCTCATTGCAAGCGAAGATTTACAATCGCAAGCACGGAATCAAAAAATAATAATTTATGGCAAGAAAATATTTGCGGAAAAACGAGTTTCGGTATTACACAAAACCTGAATTTTCGTCAAAAAGCGGTAAACCGCACGTTGCACACATAAGTGCGAAATACAATAAACGCTATAAGTTTAATGTTATAACACATTCGAGGACATTTTTTGATTCCGATACTATGGAATTGAAAAAGAATCCGAACCGTAACAACGGAGAGCAAAAGGATAAACGACAATCGAGGATTTCAAAACCTATGTGGGATAATGAAAAATACTTTTCAAAAAAGAAAGTCAAAAATTGGCGTTTTGACAAGCAAGACAAGTCCGCAATAAAGAAGTGGAACAAAAAAAACAAATAAAAAAATCAGCCCGAGTGACCTCACGATCTGTTCCGAACACGGAATTCGGTGTGGCTGATTTCAATAGCATTATATGCAATCGTTTGATAATTGTCAAGCGAAAATTCAAATCTGACACGGCAGAATCCGTGAATAATAAAAATGAGAGGTACATATTTTGAGCAGAAAATCTAAAAGTGTTTTGAAAGGCGTGCTTGTGACACTTGCCATTCTTTTGTTGGGGGTTGCGGTTACGGCAGCACTCACCAACGGTTTTAAGACTTCGAATCCATACGGCTGGCTTGAAAACTTCGACAGAATGAAGAAGGGGCAAGAGATCGCAGGCTTCGAGGTCTGCAAAGATTTCGACGTCGATTTTGAAAAACTCGTCAATAATGTCGAAGCAGTCGAGGACAAAGAAGCAGGCACGAAAACTTATGCGCTTGTTAAAACCGATAACGTAAACATCTACATCAACGTCGTTGAAACCATTGCGGACAAAAAGAGTACTTACGTTCTCAATGTGAACGGTCAAAGCGTTTGCACGAGTGCGGACGGATTCAACGATACGGCAATCGAAGCGATTAAGTCTTTCGATACTTGCAAAATCACTGATGTTAAGAACGCAGGCAGACTCGCACATTATATCGGCGCAATCAAACCCGTTGCGACTACGGAAACTTCGGCAAAGTACGAAGTTATGAAAGTGGGGCAAACGATTTCGGGAATAGAGTGGAATTTTGACAACGGCGTTGACGTTCAAGAACTTATCAAAGGTATTGAACCTGTTGACGGGGAAGGTGGCAAAATCTACTACCTTGTCAAGACCGACAGTGAAAGTATTTCAATTTCGGTTCTATCTTCTACGCGCGAAGGCAAATCAATTTATGCGCTTTCATTTGGACAACGTTGCCCTTGGGCTTCTGACAGTTCGATTATCGATTCGAATTTGGATTTGTGCAAATCTTTTACGGCGTGTAAAATAACCGAGGTTCACAACGCAGAGGTTCTTGCAAAATACGTCGGCGCAAAAGCGTAACACTTTCAAATGTCGGGGGTGATTTTTTCGCCCTCGACAAAACAATTTTCCAAAGGTGATAAAAATGAAAAACAATTCTTCAAAATATAACATATGTCAAATTGTCGGCGTAAGCGTTGTTTGCGCCATACTTGTTCTTGGCACTGTTCTCGGTGTTGTTTTCGGGCTTCGTTCTTCTTCGGAAGGGGCGATTACCGACTTTACACCGCAAGACGAATTTGTCGTTCGTGAGCAGGTATCGGAAGGAATAACGCTTCTGTCCGGTGTGGCTACAACGGCTGCCGACGGATCTACAACGAAAACTTTGACGGCGACAGTAAATCCTGCTGATTCGTTGAAAACAGGATATTCGTGGACGGTTGCGTTTGTCAATCCAAATTCAACTTGGGCGAAAGGAAAAGACGTTACGCAGTACGTTACTGTAACGGAAAATTCAAGCAATGAATTGCAAGCCACTGTGACTTTCAAAAAACGTTTCAATGAACAAATTAAGGTAACTATAACGTGCGATGCAAAGCCTGCCGTTACGGCATCTGCGACTGTGGATTGTTACAAGGTTTTGACAAATGTCACGATTAAACTCGTTAATTCAAAAAATACGATTACATTGTCTGAGCTTGGTGAGGGACAAGATGCTCGTGTAGACGGCGATTTCTTACCATATGAATACAATGTCACTATAACCCCCGTATTGGGCGACGGCACACTTGAACCTGTTGACACATCGTCTAAAATTGTTCTTCATATGAATGCGGACGGTACCGAGGAGGCTGTGTCGGGTGGAAAGCTTAATCCCGATCAGGGTTATGCACAAGGCTATTTGACCCCAAATAATGACTATGTAATAGAATTTTTCTACGGCGGTACATCTTATGCAAGATACGACGTTAGACTAATGGTTTATCCAAATACAATGTCGATGTCCGTAACTTCTATCAAGTTTTAAGAGGTGAACCGTGGCAAAACAAAGTAAAGTTTCTAAAATTATATCGGTTTTGCTTGTAATTGCGCTTTTTGCAGGCGCATTTGCAGGCATTTCCATACTTTTGAAAAAGTCGTTAGACGGAGTTTTGCCCGACTCGATGTTCTTCGTGAAAATTGCCGATAAAACGATATTTTCAACCGCTTCGGGATATGTTGTAAACAAAAATAATCCGCTTACGGTTGAAGTTAAAAAATCACTGCTGAATGACGATAAGGCAAATTATACGGTTACAATCGATGCCGATTCGGAGTTGTCTTTTTCGTATGTCAAAGACGGCAAAGTAAATTTGTTTAAATCGTCTGTCGATGTATCAGATTTCTTTGTTATCGTCGATAACGAAAAGGGATTTGTACTTACAGCAAAAGGTAGTTCTGTTACCGAAATGCTGAACGTACTTAATGACGGTTCGTCAATAAGCGTTGATGAAAAGTATATCGATTACAAAAAGACAATGTTCTGGCTTACGATTACATCGAAAGACGATGTGCAATCCTTTGTAAAAATTGGTTTCTCGATAAATACTTCGCCCGTCATCATACCCGACGAGATTGTTCTCGACCAAAAGGAAATTATATTCTAATGAAAACCTATAATTCTAAACTAACTATCAGAACTTTGATTACATTGCTTGTGTTTGTAACGCTGGCGTTTTTGTCTTTTCAAATAATATCGTCGGGATTGGTTGCATACGCAGGTGATAAAGATTTGAAGTTCGATAATACGTCTATATTCGAGGATTTGTACGGAAGCAAGGACGAGCAAGGCAATGAATTCGATTTGAGCAATTATCCCGTCGACAAAAACGGCGAATTGCAATTCTATACTTTTTTAGAGTATGGATATTCATATTATGAGAACGTACAAGAAAATTTTGCGTTGTATATGTATCTTTACAATCCGCAACAGCTTGATTTATCGACATATCTCGATTCAAACGTTGTGCGTATGGCAACGGCGTTTGCCAAGAACATTGAGGGTGAATACGTCGCTTCCGAATATGACGATTTTAACATCGTGTGCGTATCGAGAACTACGGGCGATTATGCGAATTTGTTTTACAAATTCAAGATTTTAGATCCGGAAAAGAAGCTTCTTGCGTTGGCTCAAAAGTATGAATCGGAAAACGGTTGTCGCAGATACGATATTGCAGGCGTTTATCTCAAAACCGATAAAAGCGACGTAACGTTGGACAAAAACATCGGACGTTCTTTTAAGTGTAGCGGTTATATGGCGACGTATGGCGAAAACGCAAATAATCCGTCCACTTTCATGTGCAAAGTTGACGTTCTCGAAACGCTTGATTTGAA
The DNA here is from genome assembly GCA_900547975.1 of uncultured Eubacteriales bacterium. Lineage (GTDB taxonomy): Bacteria > Bacillota > Clostridia > Christensenellales > CAG-917 > CAG-475. The sequence continues at coordinate 25,391 of URIX01000003.1, forward strand.
AGTGTATCAGACGAGTTATTTGACGGGTGTATCGAGCGCAGGCGCATATCACCACAACAATGTGAGTTCGGTATATTTTGCCATTCCGCAAAGAGTTTTCGATAAGTACGGCAGTCTTTGGGAAATTTATGCTCAATGGTATGAGTGCAAAACCGCGCCGATATTGGTGACGTCGAATCAAGATTTTTATCAAAAAGCATTATCAAACAATCATTATGAAACCATTGATAATTCAGAAGGCGGAACATCTCTTTTGTATGACAAATCGGTGGATTATTTGTTGTGGTATGGTAGGCATAGCGATTCGGTTGCGGGGTCTTCAAATATATTGCACTATGACTGGGCTTATAATTTAAGACCGTTTTCGATGACCTCTGGCAATATGTTTATTCAACGTTTTGCTAATAGTTACTCAAATGTATTGCCGTTTGTGTTTTACAGTCCGTCGTACACGGATTCGGGTGCGTTTAACGTTATAAACAAACAAACGGTTGCAGGCGACGTAACATCTTCTTCGATTAGGGATTATATTCAGAACTACGCTTCGAGCAATTATGTATCTTGGCATACGTCGAGGAATCTTCCGTCCGAACTCTTTGTAAATGAAGTCGATTCTACTCGTTCTGCAAAGGGGATTCAAGTCGGGTTGAACAAAATCAGAACGAATCTTCAAGATACTTTTGATTTGAATTCGTATAATTCAAATCATTCGTGGTGGGATAAACTTTGGGAATACGGTTGGTCTTATCCAAAGGACGAAGCATTGGACGAATCGCATACGAACGTTAGTCCGTTTGAAGAAGTTAAACAGACTTCGTTGAATTCTTCGAGTATTGCTTCCGATTTGCTTATCAACGAAAACGACATCGAGTCTTTCAAGACGTTTTGCAACGTAAGCTATGGCAAAAAGGAAGTGCCGTATTTGTTTAGATTCGCCGTGTCTGATTATACGTCACGACCTATAACTCGTAATCCTGGAAGATTAGATGTCGATCAAGATGTCGTTGATTCCTATCTTGCACAAGAAACGGTATTTTTCGACTTTAACATCATAACTATGACGTTTAAGGGCAAGGAAGATTATTATACGCTTGCGGTTATGCATACGCCCGTTGATGTCATTGCAGGCGTTGAACCACCGCCCGTTGAGCTTACCCCGGGCGAACATCTTGCCAACAATTTTTTGACTGCAATGCAAAAGATTTGGGATTGGTTCAAAAATAGCAATTTCTTAAAAGCGTTGAAGATTCTCGGCTTGATAATCGTCGGCGCAATAATCGCTTTAATTTTGATAAAGGTTATCGGATTCTTTATCGGAAAATTCAAGAAAGGAAATCGAGGCGGACAAAAGCAATCCAACGTAACCGTCGTTATCGATTCGGATTCCGTAAAGAAGAATCCAGAGCGGAAGGGGATTTATCGGAAAACTCGTCAGAAGCCGAAGAATGAATCTCGTCGAAGGTGATTGCTATGGAACCTAAAATCGACAAAAAGAAAATCGGCATTAGTATTGCCAAAATCATAGGATTTTGTATCGGCGCATTTCTAATCGGATACATTGTCTATACATTTATCAACGCATAACGGATATGAAAAAAGAAAACGTTTTGAAAAACTTAATCTGCGCAGGAATCGCAATCGGGCTTATGTTGCTCGGTGTGTTCTGTTTTAGAGAATCTTATTTGAGATTCTTTGAAGCGTGCAAGGATTTCGGTCTTGCTGTTGCAGGGTTGTTTTTGAAAGTGTTTTCTTTCTCGTCTGATTTCAATTCAAAGAGTGTGTTCGAGGTTTCGAGCATTCCGCTTGAAAGCATTATCCCGTTAGATTTTTCGGCGTTTGTATCGAAGGTGAAAAACTTTGGTTCAAAACTTATCGACGTCGAAAACATCGTCGGATATTTCCACGTCATTTGGCTTGGAAGTTACATCTTTATATACTTGCTTTTGATTGGCGTGCCAGTACTTTTTATCGTGTTGGCTATTATAGACGCTAATCTAAAAGGCAAGAACAACAATCACGGCGCCGAATCGAAACCGCTTGTTTTATTTAAGCGTTTTGAACGCCGTATTTTAAGTCCGATTAATTTTGAAGTTAAGAGTTTCGTGACTTTTGTTCGTGAATCGAAACTTTGGAAAGTCATATGGACTGTAATTATAGTTTTCAATTTGAACGTCGCCACAGTCCTTATGGAACTTATGGCGTTGTATTTTGCACTTTTGGACGGTTTGAACGTATCGAACCTGTATATCCTTTTTTATAAACTATTTGCTGATTTATCGATGTTGACCCGTGTTCCCGTTACGGTCTGGATAATCTTTGCGATTTTCTTTGTTTTAATTTGGCGCAGAAAGAAAGGGTATGAGCGTTTGAATCGTCGTGAGCAAAAGAACAGGGCGGTTATCGAGTTGCTTTGCACATTCGTTATTTTCTTTGCGACAATGGGCGCAGGCAAAACGCTAACTATGACAGACGTTATTTTGACGAAGCAACAAGAACTTCGTGAATCGGCTTTGGACATAATGAAAGAAGTCGATTTGACTTTCCCCGATTTCAAGTGGGCTGTATTCGAGCAAGATATGAAGAAGATGATGAATTCATATCAACGCCCGAAACGTGATTTTTTCGGAAAAGTTGTTAGGGATGAGTACGGGAATATCGTTTTTGAAACGGCACGTCCGATTCTTTACAATCTTTCTCGTATCGACGATTATTTTCACAATTTGAAAATAACCGCAAAAAGATACTTCGACGAGGACAACTGCGAGTATCGAAAGTTTTACGATAAAGCCGTAGCACAGGGCAAATTGAAACCTATTATGTGGGGCTATGACGTTGAATATTACGGATTCTGGGCGGATAACGCCTTGAAGTACGAATATATACTTGATGCTTTGCGTGATTATGCGCAGGCGTATTTTATCTATTCTTTGCCGACGAGCTTAATTTTCTCAAATTATGCCGTCGTGACGAAGGACGTTAAAAACGACACGGGCAATTTTCCTGCTTGGATGACGGACTTTTTTGAAGTGCCGACATTCGAGTCTGACGGTGAGTCTATGAACTCGCACATATTGGACAACGATATGTTGCGACTCGGCAAGAAGTTTGACGAAAATAACAAATACAAAGATGTTTTTGAATTTGGCGTTCTTGCTTACACGGAAGGCGACAAAGAGCGTGGCAATATGCTCGATACAATGGAACTTAAAAAACTTGTCGAAGAAGTGAATCAGAAGAACGACAATTTCAATGGAACGTTCAAGATGTCGAGGCATCCTGCGACGATTCGCAATAGAAAGTTTTTCTTTGCGTATATGGATATGCAGAGAACGAGCAGTATAAACGCCGACTTGAAAGAAATTGGCGACAACGTAAAGATTGAATCTGCGACTTCAACCGAAATGTTGATGCCGTTTTTTGCCATAGATGAACTGGTGTTCAATCTCGTAATGCCATACTTTTATAATAAGTACTACGAATTCCGCCACAATCGAGGCGATATGAATTTGACGATGTACTTGATGAAGAAGGTAGCCACGGCGATGAATAATCATTATGTCAGAGCATATAACACGTTCGGGTGTAAGACTGAAAAGTTGATTATCAATGAAGAAAAAGAGGCAAAGTACTACATTATGCCGAAGAAGATATTCAGCGGTGTTTTCTCGTCCGATGCGCTTGCAAGTTTCTTCCGGATGAAATCATCCAGAGCGATGCTCGGCGTGAATGATATACCGACGTATCAGAGCGACAAGGCGAGCATAAGCGAACTTGAACAACTCAACAGTTACTTTGTGCGGGATTGGATGAAATATCTCGGTAAAGACGAATAATACGTTCTCGATGTCAAGGACAAGGCAAAAATAATTTTTGCTCGCAAAAATTATTTTCGGGACGGAATGCCCCTTGACATCGAGGGATAAAGATTACAATTTTACAAGTCCGTGCAACATATGTGTTGCACGGCTTGGTTGCAAAATAAGCTTGACGTTTGAGCGTAAGCGATACAACTCAAAATTTTGCCCTCGGAAGTCCGACGGCGCACAAGAGCAGGTTGCCGGTGCGCCGACGGAAGCCGAAGGCAAAAATGTTTGCGCACTTGATACTGCGCAAACATAAAGGTCACGGAGGCTGAAATGAACGCACTCTTGAATTCTCTATTACATAACTGCGTAAAGCGTGAAGAAATGACTCCGAGCTGGCTTCCTGATAAGGATGCCAACTATCACGATATAGCGATAGCAGAGAAGAAACTCGCAAGCAACGAGAATCGCAGATACATATATCAAAATTATTGCGCAACTTGCACTTGCAGGACAAATTGCAAAATAATCGGATATAGGCATTGGAAGAAGATAAACACGATAATAAATAGATTTCCGACTGGGGAAGTCGAGATAATTCGTTTTGACGAGCCGTTGAAGTGTATAGACGAGAACGTCAATCAAGAAAATGTCGGCGGAAGGAATTATATAGAGATAGACGGGATTTTGTTTCCGAAAGACGAAAACGCAAGCAATGCAAAGTTTTTGGAAAATATGTCAAACTCTGCGAGGCAGAGTGTAGACAAATATTGGGGCTTTGCAAAATCGAACGAATGGGATTATTTCATAACGTTGACTTGCGATCCGAAGAAGGTTGACAGATTCGATGACGACAAAGTAAAAGAACTTTGGACGTATTGCAGGAAGAAGATTCAACGTTTCGATTGCAACGCAAAGATTTTGCTTGTGTGGGAACGTCATAAAAAAGAAAACGAATACGGACAGAAGGCATTGCACGCTCACGGTTTCGTATCGATGCAACGGGCGTTTACGTGGCGACAAATGAAAGATAGGAACGGGAAGTGGATGTATTCGAATACGGGTGCAGCATTGTTTGAGTTTCCGTTCTGGGATTACGGACTTGCGACGTGCGCAATTATACCGAAGGGAAAAGACGAGAACGGGAACGATATAACGCAAGGTGCGGTTGTAAGTTATCTTTCAAAGTATATGAGCAAGAGTGAGATAAGTGAAGTCGGCTATGGAAAGAAACGTTTTCATCATACGACGAATCTTGCGTTCAAAGAAAAAGGAATGTATTGTATGGATTGCGACACGTTTGAAGAATCAATCGGGGATGACTTCGAGATATATAAGAAGGATGACAAGGGCAGAACGTATTATAGAAGCAAAAGGCACTGAAAATTAATGTTCAACCCGTGTATAAACTATTCGCAAAACACAACCTTTACGCAAAGAAAGTGATAAAATATGCTCTAAATAGAGGATTTTACAAAATTAAGATTTGTTATGTAAAATATTTTACAAATTTCTCATATGTGTGTTTTTTCGAATTTCGGTTATTTGATATTCGGGACCGATTCTAATATCGATTTCTATGTCGTTTTTTATATTATTATCTGTTCAAACCCGCCGTATTTTGTCGAAAACAAATCGATTCTCTATCCGTTTTACTCTGATTAAAACAGCGATTTTTACGATTTTAAGTGGATTTATTGCGGGATTTTCAGTCGAAATTCAAGGTTTCGAGCGTGTGCAAAACCGCTAAATAAGCGTGTTCGTATGTCAAGCCGCCTTGAACGTAGACGATATACGGTTCTTTTATTGGCGAATCCGCGCTCAATTCGATTGACGAGCCTTGAACAAATGCGCCGGCAGCCATAATTACTTGATTTTGGTATCCTGGCATATCCCACGGCAACGGTTTTACATTGCTGTCAATCGGCGAAATCTCTTGAATTGCGCCGCAAAAATCGATAAGTTTTTCTTCCGACCCGAGTTTTATGCTCGTAACGATGTCGTAAGGCTTCATATCGTCGCGCGGAAGCGTCTCAAAACCGAGTTTTGAATAGGTTTTTGCAAACAAAAGCGAGCCTTTGAGCGCGTTTTTGACTGCCGACGGCGCAAGAAACAAACCTTGATAATACGGCAAATAACCGTAGGCGTACGAGCCTTCTTCCATACCGAGCGAAGGCGCGGTCAAACGATAGGAAACTTGCTCGACAAGTTGCGATTTTCCTGTGATATAGCCGCCTGTGGGTGCGATTCCGCCACCGATATTTTTGATGAGCGAACCGGCGATTAAATCCGCGCCGACGTCGGTCGGTTCGATTTTTTCGACAAATTCGCCGTAGCAATTATCAATCAAAACGAGCGTTTCTGGGCTGATTTTTTTGACGAATTTGACGAGTTTTGCGACGTTTTCGACGCTAATTGCTTGACGAAGGCTGTATCCGCGACTTCTTGCGGCAAAAACAGCCTTGATTTTTTCGGTTTTAAGCGCGTTTTCGATGGCTTCATAGTCAAATTCGGGTGTCAAATCGGGGTTGGTTTTCAAGTCGATTTTGTCGAATCTGATTCCGAAATCCTTCAAAGAACCTTTGTTATCTGCCAAAATAACGTCGGTAAGCGTGTCGTAAGGCATACCAGAAACCGCCAAAAGTTTGTCGCCGGGACGCAAAACGCCGAAAAGCATAAGCGTCAAAGCGTGCGTTCCTGACACGATATTCGGCGAAACAATCGCGCTTTCGGCGTTGAAAATATCCGCATAAAGCCTGCAAAGCGTATCTCTGCCGATGTCGTCGTAGCCATAACCGGTCGTTCCGAACATATGGCGCGCTTGAATGGATTGATTTTTGTACGCGTCGAGGACTTTCTTTTGATTGTAAAGTGCGATGTCGTCAAGACGAGCATATTGTTCTTTTAGTTCGTGTTCACATTCTATTACAAGATTATTTGCCGATATTTTGTCCATATTTTATGCCTTTTTAGGTTATTTTTTCGATTGATTTTCGAGATTTTGTATACCTTGTTTTAGTTGTTTCTTGATTTTACTTGCAGTAAAATGGATTATATTTCGTTAGTTTTGTTATGAATTTCGTGATTTTGTTGCGGATTTATCGCACTTTTAGCGCGATTTTTCCTCAGTTTTCATTGCGAATTTTCGGTTTTTTCGCGGATTTTTTCGGATATATATCCGATTGCGCCGTCTGTGTCGCCGATATCGAACCATTTTACGAAGTCGTATTTTCTGAACCAAGTCAGTTGTCGCTTTGCGTAGTTGCGGGAATGTTGCTTGATTTTGTCTTTGATTTGGTCGAGTTCGGATTGGTCAACGACGAATTTGCCGTTTTCAATCGTAAATTTGCAATCTGCAAATTCTTTGTAGCCGATGGCTTGCATCGATTGATAGGAAAAATCTCCGACGGACAAAACCTCTTGAACGAGCCCTTGCTCGAACATTTTGTCAACACGAGCGTTGATTCTTTCGTACAAAGCCTGACGATCGGTGTTGAGCGCAACCATAATTACGTCGGGGTTTTTGCGCTCGTCCTGCGTTTGCGAAAGCGGTTTGCCTGTGCTTAAAACGATTTCGAGTGCGCGAATAACGCGTTTCGTATCGTTTTCGTGAAGTCGATTTGCGGTTTCGGGGTCGAGATTTGCGAGTTTTTCGTGCATAGCGTGCGCGCCGATTCGTTGCAGTTCGTCTTGCAAATTCGCGCGCAGTTCCTCGTTTTTGTTCGTGTGTGAAAAACTTATCGGATAAAGCAACGCTTCAAAATACAATCCCGTGCCGCCGACGACGATTGGCAATTTCCCTTCGTTTTGCGCTTTCTCGATTTCGATTTTTGCCATACGAGCAAATTCGGCAACGGAAAACTCGTCGCTCGGATTTACGACGTCGATGAGTTTGTGCGGAATCCTTGCGCGTACGCTCGGATCTTCTTTTGCCGTGCCGATGTCAAGCGTGCGGTAAATCTGCATACTGTCTGCGGATATAATCACGCTGTCGAAAATTTTTGCAAGTTTCACGGCGAGTGCGGATTTTCCCGAAGCCGTCGGACCTGCGATGTAAATCGGCGGATAAATTTTGCTCATATTGTTTTTGAGATATTGCTATTGAACTTGTGTCCGATTGCTATATTGTTGCTTTATTACGTTTTGGATTTTTCCTTATATATGGATTAATATAATTTATGTATCAATATATATTATCCTTATATATGCGGATTGTTCGTTACGGTTTGTTTATCGATTCGATTTTGTCAAACTATGCGCTTAAACAATTTTTCGATGTCCTTTGCGCTGAATGCGACGACTGCGGGACGACCGTGCGGACATTTTGTCGGAAGATTGCCGTTTTCGTCAACGTAGTTTTTGATAACGCGCTCGATTTGTGCTCTCGTGAGCGATTGACCGCCTTTTATTGCGGCTTTGCACGCTTGCTGGCACAGTTTGTCTTTTAAGAGATTTTGAAGCGTCAATTCGCTTTCGCTTTGCATATTTGCAAACAAGTCCGAGAAAAACTTTGAGAAATTGACTTGTGCAACGGGGTCGGGCACGGCGTTTACCGTGTATGCGCTTCCGCTTTTGCCTATCTCGAAACCGAGATTTTGCAAATTCGGCAAGATTCTTTCAAAATACTCGCTTTCCTCGCCCGTCATTGCCAATTTGAACGGAATCAGTAACGGTTGCGTGTGCTCGACATTGAATTTTTCCACGATTCTGTCATACAAAATTCTTTCGTGCGCGGCGTGTTGATCGATAAGATATACGAGATCGCCGCGTTCGCAAATGATGTACGTATCGAAAATCTGCCCGACGATTTTTCCGTCGAATACCGCATAATCGCTTTCAGCGTTATCGACATTTGAATTGTTTTCGGTTGCAGAAACGCCGTTATCGTCGAAAACAACGGATTCTACGTCATCGAAACGATTTGAACTATGCGTAAAATCATTACCAAAAGATGCGTGCGAATCGTTTAGCACAGAATCGGAATTTTTGCTCGTAATATCGAATCCGAAATAGTTTTTCGGCGTGGTTTTTCCGCTGAAAAGTTTTGACGTGTCGATGCTCGTTTGCGCATAATTCACTTGCGGCTTGCGTACGGGGTCAACGTCGAAATTGTTTGAAAAATCGCTCTGTTTAGTGGTGTTTTGAGAGTTTTCAGTCGGATTTTGCTCGACGTCGAAACCGAAAGTAACGTTTTTAAGACTGTTATTTATCGTGTTTTGCACTGCGTGATAAACTGCACTGAAAACCGCGTGTTTATCTCTGAACCTTACTTCCGTTTTTGACGGATGAACGTTGACGTCAACGTCGTCGAACGGCATAAGAATATCCAAAACGAACATAGGATACGTGCGTTTCATCAAATATTCCGAATATGCTTTTTCGACGGCGGTTTGAATGGTTTGATCCTCGACCGCTCTACCGTTTACGATGATTGTTTGGTACGTTCTGTTTGCCTTCGTATAGTCTACTTTTGACGTAAAGCCCGAAACTTTTATCGTGCCACCGTACTCGTCGCAGATTTCAAGAAGATTGTCGGCGGTTTTTGCGCCGTAAACAGAGAAAATCGCATCGGCAAGCGTGCCGCCCTCGTTGCGAAGCAATGTGCCTTCCTCGTTGGAAAGTTCGATTCTTACGGACGGATTTGCCAAAATCAGCATTCTAACGACGTCTTTTATGTAGTTGAGTTCGCTTACGCCTTTTTTGAGGAATTTTAGGCGAGCAGGCGTATTGAAAAACAAGTTTTCAACGCTTATAACGGTCCCCTCTGCTCTCGAATCGTCGCCCTCGAACGTGACTTTGCCGCCCGAAAGCATAATTTTTGAAGCAATATCTTGATTTTTGCTCTTTGACGAAAGCGTGACTTCGCTGACGGACGATATGCTTGCAAGTGCTTCGCCTCTGAAACCGAGAGTCGAAAGACTGTCGAGATCGACAATATTTTTGAGTTTGCTCGTGGCGTGCGGCAAGAATGCTTTGCGCATATCATCCTTTTCGATACCGATTCCGTTGTCGCTGACTTGAATTTTGCGGATTCCGCCGTCTTCGACGTAAACTGAAACTTCGCTCGCGCCTGCGTCTATCGAGTTTTCAATGAGTTCTTTCACGACCGACGAGGGTCTTTCGACAACCTCGCCTGCCGAGATCATATTGAATACGTTTGGTTCAAGTACGTTAATTTTGCTCATATACTACCTAACAATTCTAATTTTTGCGGTTTTTTATAAATGTTTTATTCTTCGAGTTGTTTTTTTAGATCGCAAAGCACGGTCAATGCTTGAAGCGGCGTGAGATTGTCGACGTCGAGATCTTTGATTTGTTGCTCAATCTTGCTCGATTGCGTATCGAACAAACTCACCTGCGATGTCACGTTCTTTTTTGCCGAACTCAACAACATTTCGTTGGTATCTCTGTTTTTCGAGTCTTCTTCAAGCGAGTGCATTATGCTCTTTGCGTGGTCGATAACCGATTTCGTAACGCCTGCAAGAGAGGCGACCTCGATACCGAAACTTTGCGACGCACCACCGCTTACGATTTTGTGCAAGAATACGATTGTGTCGTTTGCCCTGCTCACGAGCACGCGATAGTTCTTTACGCCCTCTAAATCTTCGAGTTCGGTCAACTCGTGGAAGTGCGTTGCAAACAGAGTTTTAGCCTTTACGTTTTTGGTGATGTATTCGAGCACCGCCCACGCAATCGACAGTCCGTCGAACGTTGATGTTCCCCTACCTATTTCGTCGAGAACGAGAAGGCTCGACGCCGTGGCGTAGTTCAATATGGTTGCGACTTCTATCATCTCGACCATAAACGTACTTTGACCGCCGCTCAAATCGTCGCTTGCGCCGATTCTCGTGAAAATTCTGTCCGTCAATGCGATTTTTGCGGATTTTGCAGGCACAAAGCAACCGATATGCGCCATAAGCGTGATGATTGCAACTTGTCGCATATACGTCGATTTGCCCGCCATATTCGGACCGGTGATAATCATCGTTCTGTTGTCCGCGTCGTCGAGTAGCGTGTCGTTGGGAACGTACGAGCCTCTGTCGAGCAACGTTTCGACAACGGGATGTCTGCCCTCTACGATGTCGATACATTTGATTTTCTTGTTTATTTCCGGCTTGACGTACTTGTTTGCAACCGATACGTTTGCGAGCGACACGAGGCAGTCGAGCGTGCTGAGTGCTTGAGCGTTCGATTGAAGTTTCGCAAGATTCTCGAAACACATATTTTTGAGTTCGCAGAAAATCTTGTCTTCGAGCGCGGTTGCGTTGGATTCGGCGGAAAGTATTTTTTCTTCGAGTTGTTTAAGTTCGTCGGTTATGTATCTTTCGCCGTTTACGAGGGTTTGTTTTCTCTGATAGCGATAAGGCACTTTGTCAACAAACGACTTAGACACCTCGATATAGTAGCCGAAAATCTTATTATATCCGACTTTGAGCGTACGTATGCCCGTTTCTTCCCTCTCTTGTGCTTCGAGTTTTGCAAGCCATTCTTTTGCGGAAGTTTTGATGTCGCGCAGTTGATCGAGAGTTTCGTCGTAGCCTTTTTTGACGTAACCGCCGTTCTTATAACTGCTCACTCCGTCGCGATCCAATGCGCTTTGAAGCGTGGCGCAGACGTTTTCGAGCGAGTAAAGCGAGCGATTTATACCCTTTACGAGCGTGCTTGTCGCGCCCGAAAGAAGTTGTTTGATTAGAGGAATCGCCTCGAGCGTGTCGCTTATAGAAAGCAAATCTTTCGGCGAGGCGTTGCCGTAGGCAAGACGACCGTTGAGTCTTTCGAGGTCACGGACGGAATAAAAAGATTCGCCGAGTCTTTCGCGCAATGCTTTTGAACTCATCAAATCTTCGAGTGCGTCGAGGCGTTTGTTGATAGCGTCGGCGTCTTGAAGCGGCTGTTCTATCCAGCGTTTGAGCGTTCTTGCGCCCATTGCGGTGGACGTTTTGTCGAGAACCCAAAGAAGCGAACCTTGTCTTTTCCCGTCGCGTGCGCGCTGAGTAAGTTCGAGATTGCGCCTCGTCGCGTTGTCGAGCATCATAAAGGATTTATCGCGCAAATACGAGATTTTCGTAAGTTGTCCGAGACTCCTCTTTTGTGTTTGCGTAAGGTATTCCAAGAGTCCGCCTGCGGCGCATACCGCGGCATTTTTGTCCGTCAATTCGAATACGTCGAGCGAGCCGACTTTGAAAGCGGACAATATTTTTCTCGTAGCCGTCGAAACATTGTATGCAAAGTCGTGATAGCAATGCGCGCGCTTTTCGTTGGATATGAAATACTTGACCTTTTGGTATTTGGATACGAAGTCCTCGTTGCAGATAATCTCGCTAGGAGCAATGCTTCCCAAAATGTTGGAAAGTCGCTCTAAATAGTCTTCTGCCGAGTACTCGTACACATTGAATTCACCCGTCGAAATATCCGTCCACGCAATGCCGAACGTCGAGGAATTTGTGAAAATCGAGCATAGATAGTTGGAAGTTTTCTCGTCGAGAATATCTTCTTCCATAACCGTACCGCTCGACACCACGCGCACGACGTCGCGATCGACGAGCCCTTTGGACGTTGCGGGATCGCTTAATTGCTCGCATATAGCGACCCGATAGCCGTTTTCGATGAGTCTTCTTATATAATTATCGACCGCGTGATACGGAACGCCGCACATAGGCGCGCGCTCGTCGAGCCCGCAATCTCTGCCCGTCAAGGTCAAATCCAGCACCCTCGACGCTGTTACCGCGTCGTCGAAAAACATCTCGTAAAAGTCGCCCAAGCGGAAGAAAAGCAGGCAATCGGGATAATTGTCCTTGATTTGAAAATATCTTTTCATCATCGGTGAAAGTTTATCTCTGTCGATATTCATTTTTCCTCCTTATGTCCGAAAAGGGACGCCGATTTGGATACGGTTATTCTTACGTCGAAAAATTTGCCTATATCGTCTTTGCTGCCCTCGAAAGTGACGAGCCTGCCGCCGTCTTCTCTGCCGCAAACCATACCGTCGAGTTTTGCCGCGACGTCTTCGCAAAGCACTCTGTACACGCCGCCGATGTAGGTTTTTGAAATCTCTTTGGTTATCGAGTTTTGAAGTTTGATAAGGCGCGCGATTCGCTCTTGCTTTATAGCGTACGGTATCTGTTCCATTTTAGCGGCGGGCGTGCCTTTTCTCGGCGAATAAATGAAGGTGAACGCGTTTGAGTAGCGCACTTTTTTCACGATTTCGAGAGTGTCTTGAAAGTCTTCTTCCGTTTCGGTCGGGAATCCGACCATAATATCCGTCGTTATTCCGATGTCGGGCATACGCTTGCGCAGTTTGTCGATGATTTGAAGATAATGCGCGCTGTCGTAGCGTCTGTTCATATTTGCAAGCACCTTGTCCGAGCCTGCCTGAACGGGAAGATGCAAATTGTGGCAAACGTGCTTCGAAGTCGCCATAGCGTCGATAATATCGTCGTTGAGGTCCTTCGGGTGCGACGTCATAAAGCGCACGCGGAAATCGCCGTCGATTTTGTCTATTTCGCGCAACAAATTCGCAAAATTCACCTTTTCGTTTGCAACGTCGTTGCCGTACGAGTTGACGTTCTGACCGAGAAGCGTTATCTCTTTATATCCGTTTTCGACGCACTTTTTCACCTCGTCGAGAACGTTTTGCATATCGCGCGAAACCTCTCTGCCTCTTACGTACGGCACTATACAGTACGTGCAGAAGTTGTTGCAACCGTATATGATGTTCACCCACGCGTTGGGATAACTCGTGCGGGTTTGCGGCGTATTTTCGTCGATATCGAGATAATCGGACGGCTGATTTACATCGAAACAGCGGTATTTTTTGTCGCTGCGCTTTTTGATTTTCGCTCTGCCCTCGATGACCTTTTCAATTTCGTCTTTGAGTGCGGAAATGTTACGAGTGCCCAAAACTATATCGACGTACGGGAATCTTTCCTTGATGTCCTCTTTCACGCCGTCTTGTTGCGGCATACAGCCGACGACCGCAAGAATGAGATTCGGATTGCGCTTCTTTTCCGCTTTCGTCACGCCGATATTGCCAAGCGCGCGGCGTTCCGCAGTGTCGCGAATACAACAAGTGTTGAAAACGATTACATCGGGATTTTCGTCTTCGGGACAATCGATATATCCCATTTTTTCGAGAATACCGGCGATTTTTTCGCTTTCGTGAACGTTCATTTGACAGCCGTATGTGTTGATTTTGTAAAACTTCGTCATTTGCATCCTTTATGCTTTTGCGTTTAGCAAGATATTGTCGTTCGATTTGCGTATCTGCAAGCAGAATTTGCTTTGCTCGTACGCGCGCAATACGCGCATTGTATTTATCAAAGGTTTATTATACATAATTTCGGCGGATAAAACAATAATAAATTCAATGAAAAAATCCGAAAAAACGAAAATAGTCGATCCCGAAGTCAAAAAACGCAAAAAACGTAAAATTGCGATTGCGTTATCCGTCTTCTTTCTGCTTCCCGTCGTCGTAGCGTCGGTGACGATAGGCGGATTTTCAATATGGGCGAACACGCAAAAACCGAACAAAGATTTGCTTCCGACCGCAAGCGCAACGCCCGTATTTTTCGATTCGAGCGGCAACGAATTGCCCTACACCGAAGAAAACTACATCGCAATCGAGGATATTCCCGACAATCTCAAAAACGCTTTCGTCGCGCTCGAGGACAAACGTTTTTATTCGCATAAAGGATACGACCCCGTGCGTATGGCGGGGGCGCTCGTAAACAATATAAAATCGGGCGTGCTCAAAGAAGGCGCGTCCACAATCACTCAACAACTCGTCAAAAACACGCACTTGACTCACGAAAAAACCGTCAGTCGCAAACTCAAAGAGATTGCAATCGCAACGAATATCGAAAAGGAATATTCAAAAGACGAGATACTTGCGATGTACCTTTCGGTGATATACTTCGGCAACGGCGCATACGGCGTGAAGCAAGCGGCAAGATTGTATTTCGACAAGAATATTCAAGACCTAACTCTTCCCGAATGCGCAACGCTTGCAGGTATCGTAAAGAATCCTAAAAAATACTCGCCGTTTGCGGCGGAAAACGATTGCGTGGCGAGGCGTAACCTCGTTTTGTCGGTTATGAAAAAAGAGGGATATATTGACGAAAGCACGTATGACAATGCGATAAACGCACCTCTCGAATCAACGAAGAATCAGCAAGAAAGCGGCAATTTAAACAAACGAATTTACGATTTATATATAAAATCGGCGATCGAGGAAGTTTGTCAAAAACTCGATATAACAAAGTACGAATTGTCAAACAGCGGACTTAAAATTTACCTCAACGTCGATTCGAAAATACAAAAGAAAATCGCAAAAATCGGAAGCGACAAAAGTCTGTATTCAACCGACGAAATCGACGGTGCGATTATGATTTTGGACAACGGAACGCATACGGTTTCGGCGTATTGGTCGAATCTTGCCTACAACGTCAAAAGACAGGCGGGTTCGTCGCTTAAACCCATTGCGGTTTACGCCCCCGCTATCGATAAAAATGCGATAACCCTTGCAACGCCAATCGTTGACGAAAAAGTTGTTTTCGGCGATTATTCACCGTCGAATTACGGCGGAAAATACTACGGCGATACGACGATACGCCAAGCAATCAAAAAATCCATGAACAGCGTTAGCGTCAAAACTCTCGATTATATCGGCGTGGATACGAGCATTGAATATCTCGAAAAACTCGGCATAAATACGTCCGAAAACGATAAAAACTACGCCCTTTCCCTCGGAGCCATCTCAAACGGCGTGGGAATAAAGCAAATTGCCGACGCATACGCAACGTTTGCAAACGGCGGTATCTACCAAGGCGCAAGTTTCGTAAACTACGTTGTAAAAGACGATCGGAAAATACTGTCGTCGCCAAGCATATCGCAAAATCGAGTTTTCAAAGAGTCCACTTGCGACCAGATCAATTCCGCTCTTTCCGATACGGTTAAAGACGGCACGGCAATAACGCTATTGGCGTTAAACTTCGAAGTTTGCGCCAAAACGGGCACTGCCGAGCGTAACGACGGCAAAAACAGCGACGCTTGGAGCGCAAGTTACAACGACCAATATACTGTCGTTGTATGGCACGGCTCTGACGACGGTATGAGCGAAAAAGGCGGTGGATTTGCAACAAAACAATGCCTCGAATTGTGGAAGACGCTCGATTCGTGTCGCGTCATAAGCAAGCAAATGGAAAAGAGCGATTCCACTTTTACGCTCGACGTCGATTTGTACGCCACTAAACGCAACAAAAGCGTAACGATTGCAAGTGAAAATACCCCATTAGAATATCGAAAAAGCGAAATATTTTCAAACGAGCAAATTTACCCGATGTCGTCTTGCTTCGATTGCGTTTCGCAAGACAAAGCGGACTTCGAGGCAAAATATATTGACGGCAAAGTCACGATAACTCTGCCCTGCGAGGAAATCTACACCTACAAAATCACAAAACTCGACGTTTTCGGCGAAACGATAATATCGCAAATTGACGGCACAACCGCAAACGGAATTATAACCGTTTTCGATACGCCGTATACGTTTTCGGACATCGTTCGCTACAAAGTCGAGTGTTTCGTCACGTCAAATCCGTCTGCAACCGCATATGCCGAAAAAGAAGTATTTATAGATGGCGAATTCAATTTAAGTGCGTAGTAAACAATGCTTTGGCATATGAAGCACATTTGCAATTATGACAAAATTAACTATATTTTGAATGACAGAATAAGAAAGCGACTCCCATATCGGGGTTTATTCCGAAGGTGTGGGTGCCGCTTTCAATATCAGCATATGCAAGTATTTAGATAAGTCAACAAAAAAATGTCGGGATATTATCGAAAAAATCAAAGAATTTCGATTCCTTCGACGGCTTTTGCAACCAAACCGTCAATATCCATTGCTTTTTCCGCTTCTCTCACCTTTTCGAGTTTGGGGTGAATTACGGGGTTTTTCGGCAAGAAAATCGTGCAACAATCCTCAAACGGCTCAATCGACGTTTCGTAAGTGCCGATTTTGCGCGCGAGATTCATCGTTTCTTCTTTGTCGAACGCAATGAGCGGTCTGAAAACGGGCAAACTTGCACAATCTTCCGTTGAAGTCATACTCTCAACGGTTTGCGAAGCGACTTGTCCGAGGCTTTCGCCCGTTATCAACGCTTTACATTCCGCTTGCTTTGCGACAATCGACGCTATGCGCATCATAAATCTACGCATAATGGTTATCATAAATTCCGCAGGGCAAACTCTGTGAATTTCCATTTGGATTTCGGTGAACGGAACGACGTAAAGTTTGACGTCGGTTGCGTATTTTTCGACGATATTGCGAAGTTCAACCACCTTTTCTTTGGCTTTTTCGGACGTGTACGGCGGCGAGCAGAAATGGATTGCGCAAAGTTTCATACCGCGTTTTGCCATCATATATGCCGCAACCGGCGAATCGATTCCGCCCGAGAGCAACATAAGTCCTTTGCTCGAACAACCGACGGGAAGTCCGCCCGCGCCCTGAATTACGTCGCTATATACGAACGAATAGCCGTTTTCGCGCATATCCACCAAGAAATCGTAATCAAATTCTTTCAAATCAACCTTAAACGAAGTGTTTGCAAGCACCACACCGCCGAGTTTTGCGGCAATCTCGTAGGATGCGAGCGGTATACGCTTGTCGGCGCGTTTGACCGTGACTCTGAATTTCGGCGCTTTGAGCAAAGTTTCCTCGTGCGTTTTGATTGCAAGTTGCTTTATGCACTCTCTTACGTCGCAAAAATCCTCGTTTGCTTTTGTTTCAACCTTGTATGCCACCGAAAACGAGTAAATTCCAAACACTTTTTTCAATCTGTCCACAAACTCGAACTCGTCGTCGACATCGAAGTTTTCGACAAAATATCTACCTTGCGAGCGCGCAAAGTCGAATTTCAAACCCGAAAGTGCTTGCTTTATGTTCTTTATAAGCAAACTTTCAAAATAATCGCGGTTTTTGCCTTTGAGGAATATTTCCCCGTATCTGATGATAATTACTTTTTCCATAGCCGTTCCGTAGTATATTTTCGATTTTATATAAGTCTTTCAGACTTAAAATCAAACTCTCTTGTAAGCGGTGAGTTTTTCGAGGCTGTTTTTTATAGTCGACACGATATAATCGATGTTGTTTATATCGTTTTCATACGACGTGCTGAATCTTATGATTCCGTCTTTATGGCTTTCGTCAAGTCCGAGTAAGCCTTTGAATCTCGATTCGTGGTGCGACGAACACGCCGAACCGATTCCAACCAATATGCCGTAATTTTCTATGTCGTGCAACAAAACTTCGCCTCTTACGTCCTTAAAAGCAACCGTCAATATGTTAGGCGCGAAGTTCTCTTTGGGCGACACAATCTCGATTTCGTCAATAGATTCGGTGAGTTTTGCCATCAACTGTTCTCTAAAAATCGTTTTTTTAGAATAGTCAACATCGAAATTATCAAGACAAATCTTCAC
The DNA here is from genome assembly GCA_900547975.1 of uncultured Eubacteriales bacterium. Lineage (GTDB taxonomy): Bacteria > Bacillota > Clostridia > Christensenellales > CAG-917 > CAG-475. The sequence goes on from URIX01000003.1 coordinate 43,669, forward strand.
CGCTTGCGCAAATCCGATTATCGCCGGCACATTTTCCGTTCCCGAACGGAAGCCTCTTTCCTGTCCACCGCCATAGATAAGCGGCTTTATTGAAACGCCTTTTTTGACGAACAATGCCCCGATCCCTTTCGGTCCGTGAATCTTGTGCGCGGAAATCGTATATAAATCCACGTCGAGCGCGCGCAAATTTACTTTGATTTTTCCAAACGCTTGCACACCGTCCGAATGGAACACTGCTTTCGGACAATGCTTTCTCGTAAGGCGCACGAGTTTTGCGATGTCGTTTACCGCCCCCGTTTCGTTGCTCACGTGCATAATCGAAACGAGCGAAACGCTTTCGTCGAGCAGTTTTTCAAATTCTTCGACGTTTATCGAACCGTCTTTATTTATGGGCGCAAATTTGACGTCGAAACCTTGTCCCGCAAGTTGATTGGCACTGTTTATAATCGCGTCGTGTTCGCCCTCGCCGACGATAATTCTGCTTCCTTTGGGTTTTCTCGTGCAGAACAATGCTGTATTGTCCGCTTCGCTTCCGCCCGAAAGGAAATACAACTCGCCGTCGGGTGCTTTGAGGGCGGATTTTATGCTTTCTCTTGCGTTTTTGATTTTGACGGACAATGCGACTGACGGTTTGTAAAGCGCGGACGGATTGAAAAAATCTTCCATGCTCTCTTTGCGTATGGTTTCGGCAACTTCGGGATAAATCCTCGTAGTTGCGGCATTGTCAAGATATATCAGTTTGTCCATATTCGTTTTCGGATTGCCGATTTTATAGTTTCGCTATTATTTATTCTTGTTTTCGTCGCTGTTTGCTATTCCTTTTATCAGAAGCACCAGATAATTGTCGGGCGCAAACAAAAGTCGTTTTTTCTCGTTTTCGACTTTGAACACGATTTGCCATACGCCGCTCTCGTACGCTTTCGACGCACAGAGTAAATCGGATTTTTCGTCGTATACGTCGTTCATTATCTCGAAGCCGCAAACGTCTTTCCAAAGCAAATCGAGATACACTCTTTGTCTGTTCACGACGTCTTTCTCGATAACTTTCAATCTTGACGGCGAAAACTCGTAGATATACTCTTTTGCGGTTTTGTTGTAAAAGTGTATGCAGACCGCGCCGCCAACGAGCAACGTCGCAAAACCGAACATAAAATACCAACTGTAAAACGCCGAAATCAGTATGAATCCGAGCGAGGCGAGAATCATAGTTATACCCGCCCATTGCAGTTGGCGCATTTTTTGCGACACTTCTACGTCGATTGTTTGCGAATAGTGGTCGGTCATATCACTTCACCTTGAAATAGTCGTCTTTTTTGACTTTCGTCGTAAGTTTTCCAAAGGAAACGACCGCTTCGCCGCGTTGATTTACGGACGCGAGTTTGCCTCTCTTTTGCAAGGATTTGACAAAGACGTTATCGCCGATTTTCAAAGGGGAATCGTCGGGAACGTCCTCGACGACCGCTTCTTTTTCGTAGTCTGCGGACATATTTTCCAGTTGTTTTTTGAGTTTTCTCGCCTCGAACAAATCCTTGTCCTCAACTTCGGGCTTGTTGAGAATATCCTTTATTTGCGCAAGAATATCGTTTGCCTCTTCAACGCTGTTTTCGATGAGGCGTTTGGTTTCCTTGCGTATGCTTTCGTCGAGTTTTTCACGCTTTTCTTCGATTCGTTTCTTCTCGATTTCGGCGTCTTTCAACGCTTTTGCGGCGTTTTCTCGGTCTATCGACGCTTCGCTCACGAGTTCGGCGGCTTTCACTCTGGTCTTTTCCGCCGCTGTCAAAACGTTGTCGAATTGGCGTTTTTCAACGGATATTTTGCTCTTTGCGTTTTCGATAATCTCGTCCGAAAGTCCGAGTTTCTTTGCAATGGCGAGCGCGTTCGACGAACCTATCGCGCCCATAACGAGTTTGTAGGTCGGACAGAACGTGTTGCTGTCAAATTCCATAGAAGCCGCAACGACGCCCTTCGTCACGAGCGAAAACTCTTTAAGGTCGTTAAAGTGCGACGTGATAAACGCTTTTGCGCCAACTTTGAGCAAGTATTCGGCGATACTGACGGCAAGTGCCGCGCCTTCGCCGGGGTCCGTACCTGCGCCGAGTTCGTCGAACAAAACGAGTGATTTTGACGTGATAACGTTCAAAATTCCAATCGTATTCTTGATATGTGACGAGAACGTAGACAAACTTTGTTCTATGCTCTGCTCGTCGCCGATGTCACTGTACACGCCGTCGAAAACGGAAAGGTTCGCGCTCTTTGCGGGGATAAACAATCCGCTCATTGCCATAATCGTAAACAGACCGACAAGTTTGAGCGTAACGGTTTTTCCGCCCGTATTCGGACCTGTAATCAACAGCATTTTCTCGTCTTTTTCGAGAGCGAGCGAAACGGGAACGACTTTTTTTCCGTCGATAAGCGGATGTCTGCCCGCGCGGATATTGATTATTCCCGCTTCGTTGAGTTCGGGTTTCACCGCCTTATACTCTCTTGCGAGTTGCGCTTTTGCAAACACCATATCCATATCGACAACGGTGTTGTAACTGTAAGTTATGCCGTCCGCGCAACTTTCGATTTGATTTGAAAAACCTCTCAAAATCCTTTCGATTTCGAGTTGTTCGTTGACGAGTTCGACTTTGAGTTCGTTGTTGAGTTCGACGATTTGCATAGGCTCTACGAATAACGTCGAACCCGAAGCGGATTGATCGTGAACGAGTCCGGGGATTGTGCCTTTGCAGTCGCTTTTTACGGGTATGACGTACCTATCGCCGCGCACGGTTATGATGTTGTCTTGAAGATATTTCGAGTATTGCGGCGACGTTATGAAAAGTTGGAGTTTACTTCTTACGTTGTCGTTGAGTTTGCGAATACGAATACGAATCGCGCGCAACTCGTTCGAGGCGTTGTCGGCAACTTCCGTTTCGCTCAAAAACGCGTCGAAAATCTTTTTTTCGAGGGTTTCGTTCTCGAACAGTCCCATTGCCATACCTGCAAGTATCGGGCAATCTTTCACCTTGTCGATAGTGTATTTGAGTCTTCTCGACACGCGAAGCGACCTTCCGACTTTCATAATTTCGGGGATTGCGAGCGTTGCGCCCTTTTTCGCCTTTACGAGAATCTCGCTTATGTCGTCGACTGAGAAATTGGGCGATAAAGAATACTCGAAAAGCACTCTGTCCGCTTCCGATGTTTCGTCGAGAGCGTAGTTTGCATCCGCGATTTTCTCGAACGGGACAAGCGACTTTGCCTTATCTTTTCCGCCTTGCGATTGCGCAAACGAGGCAAGTTTGTCGAGAATTTTGGGATATTCGAGCGTATTCAAACTCTTTTGGTCAAACATAACTTCACTTATATTTCGTTATCTGCCGCAAAAACCGACGAAGCGTGGCGTTTCGTCGATTTGCGATTTTATATGGATTATCTGATTTTTGCGCCGACTTTGCGTTTGAGTGCGGACAAAATCTTTGCCATTTCGGCGGCGATTTCGTCGTCGGTGAGCGTACGTTCGAGCGATGAGAAAGCAAAACTCATCGCAACGCTCTTTTTATTCTTACCGATTTGTTCGCTCTTGTATTCGTCGAACACTTTAACGTCGGTGAGAAATTTGATTTTCGCGCCTTTGACCGCGTCGACAATGTCTTGCGCAAGCACACTCTCGTCAACGACGACTGCGAGGTCGCGGTCGATATTCGGGAATTTTCCGAACGGAGCGCATTTGCTCTTTTCAAGGCTTTCGCCGTTGAAAATGCCGTCAATCGAGATTTCCGCAACGTAGATTCTCGTGTTGTCAACGCCGTAGTTCTTTTGAACGTCGGGATGCAATTCGCCCAGATACCCCACGCTTTTGCCTTTTACGAACGCTTCCGCGCTTCTGCCCGGGTGCAAGAACGGCTTGTTTGCCCTTGCGTACTTGACGTCGATATGCAACGCTCTGAACACTTGTTCGATTGCGCCTTTAAGTTCGAAATAATCCGCGCCGTCGCCGTATTCGCCTATGCAAAGTCTGCATTCTTCGTTCGGCAATTCTTCGAGCGGAAGGCTCTTTGGCAAGTATACGTTCGCAACCTCGAAAAGTCTTGCGCTCTTGTTGAAATGGGTTGTGTTGTATACGAGCGTTTCAATCATACTGTGCGTAAGCGTCGTGCGCATAACACTGAGTGCTTCGCCGAGCGGATTTTTGAGCCGAATTGCGTTTCTTGCCTCGTCGTTCTCGTCGAGATTTAATAGCGTTGCGAATTTGGGCGACGTGAACGAGTACGTCACGCTTTCCATCAGTCCGCACGCGCGCAAGGTGTCTTTCACGACGTTCACAAACTTGTTTTTGTCGGGAAGTCCGCCCTCTGCGAGTCCGGCAAACTCGAACAACGTCGGTTTGATATGCGAATATCCGTAAACGCGGATAAATTCTTCTGCGATGTCGTTCACGCCGACGATGTCTTCTCTGTCCTCTTTTACGAGTGCGACGAGAGTTTTTCCGTCCTCTCTGACCTCGATTCCGAGACGAGCAAGTATGGAAATAAGCGTGTTTTTAGGCACTTTGCAGCCGAGAATTTCTTGTATTTTCTTGGTTGTGAACGGAATTTCTCTTAGGGATTGATAATCCACTTTCACGTCGATAAGACCGTCTACGATGTCGCCCGAGCCGCTTTGATACACGAGGGTCAAAGCACGTTTGATTCCGTATTCTTGCGAAGCGAAATCTATGCCCTTTTCAAATCTTGCCGAACTGTCCGAGCGCAGATTGAGCGCGCGAGAGGTACGGCGCACGTTGTCGCGAGCAAACTTTGCCGCCTCGAAAACGACTTCGTTCGTATCGTCTTGAATACCGCTGTTTGCGCCGCCCATAACGCCTGCCACCGCAACCGGTCTGTCGCTGTCGCAGATGACGAGCATACTCGGATTGAGTTTGTTTTCTTTACCGTCGAGAGTGACGATAACCTCGCCGTCTTTTGCGTTGCGCACGACGATTTTGTCGCCCGTGAGTTCTCTCTTATCAAACGAGTGCATGGGTTGACCGATTTCGATGAGAACGTAGTTGGTGATGTCGACGATGTTGTTTATCGGACGAATACCCACCGCTCTCAATCTCGATTTTATCTTTTGCGAGGACGGGAAAATCTTGATATTCTTCACGCCTGCCGCCATATATCTTGGGCAAAGTTCCTGATTTTGAACGTCGACGCTGACCATATCGGTGACTTTTGCGCCGCAAGAGCAAACTTTATAGTCGATGACGGGTTCTCTGCAATCGGTGTTGAGCGCGACTGCGACTTCTTTTGCCATTTTGTAAATGCTGTTGCAGTCGGGACGATTTGCAGTGACGCTCACGTCAAGGATAATATCGTCGTAGCCGAGTGCTTTGAGCGCGTTTTGACCGAGCGTCGTGCCCTCTTCAAAGCGAATGATGTCGCCCGTCTTTTGATTTTGCGCGTCGTCTTCGGTTACGCCGACTTCTTCGAGACCGCAAAGCATACCCTCGCTGACAACGCCTCTGAGTTCGCCCTTTTTGATGTCGTGACCGTCGGCAAGGTGCGCACCGTCAAGCGCGACCGCAATGGTTTCGCCGCCCTCTACGGGAACGTTGGTTACGACTTGAATGGTCTTTGAACCGATATCGATTTGAGTTACGCGCAAACGGTCGGCGTTGGGATGTTTTTCAACCTTGACGATTTTTCCGACGACGACGTTTGTCGCTTGTTTTTCTTGATAAATAATATCTTCCACTTCAAAACCGATACCGACGAGTTTTTTTGCGAGAGTCGGGATTGAAACGTTGATGTCCACGTAATCTTTAAGCCAGGAAATAGGAACTAACATATTCGCACCTCAGTTGAATTGTTTGAGAAAACGCACGTCGTTTTCGTAGAGCATTTTGATGTTGGGAATGCCGTATTTAATCATAGCGATACGGTCGATACCGAATCCGAACGCAAAGCCGCTGTAAACGCTGCTGTCTATTCCGCACATATCGAGAACGTGCGGATTGACGATACCTGCGCCGAGAATCTCGACCCAACCGGTGCCCTTGCAGACTCTGCAACCTTTTCCGTGGCACATAGAGCAAGTGACGTCAACCTCGACGGACGGCTCTGTGAACGGGAAATACGACGGGCGAAGTCTGACTTTAGTATCTTTCGAGAAGAGTTTTTCCGCAAACGTTTGCAAGCAACCTTGCAAATCGCCCATAGTGATGTGTTTGTCGATTGCAAGTCCCTCGAACTGATTGAAAATCGGGCTGTGGGACGCGTCGTCATCGCTTCTATACACCTTACCGGGTGAAATTATACGGATAGGCGGCTCGCCCGCTTGCATAACGCGCGCCTGAACAGCGGATGTTTGCGTGCGAAGCACGATGTTGTCATTGATATAGAAAGTGTCCTGCATATCGCGTGCGGGATGGTCTTTAGGCACGTTGAGAAGTTGAAAATTATACAAATCGCTTTCGATTTCGGGTCCTTCCACGACGGAAAACCCCATACCCGAGAAAATATCGATAAGTTCTCTCGTAATGAGTGTGAGAGGATGCAAAGTGCCGAGATTTTCACGATTAGACGGCAAAGTAACGTCGATTTCCTCTGCTTTGAGGCGAGCAAGTTTCTCTTGCTCTACAACTTGTTCGGTCTTTTGGTTGAGCACGGCTTCGACTGCGAAGCGCAATTCGTTGACGAGTTTGCCCATCATCGGACGTTCCTCTTTGGGTACGTTTGCCATATCTCTCATAAGCATAGAGATTTCGCCGCTTTTGCCGAGATATTTGACTCTGACGTCGTTGAGATCTTGCGACGTTTGAGCTTTCTCGATCATTTCGAGAGCGGCGTTTTTGATAGCGTCCATTTTTTCTTTCATAAAAACTCCTAAATTTTCGCACGCGTGGTGCGCGCACGATAAATATCTAAAAAATAATAACAATATTAAAGTAATAAGTCAACAAAATGTGTCCAAACGTTGTCGAAACGTCGAAAAATTGTGTCAAAAATGCCGTCGAGACGTAAAAAATCTTTCAAACCGTACTTAAACATAGAAAAGCATATCGTTTGAAAAAAAGAATGGTTTTTACATTGCCGTTAAATCGCCTAATAAACGTAGCAATTTACTGCACTGACAAAACAACTCATTTCTTCACTATGACGGTGACGTCGAGAGGCTTGTTTGCAAGTCGAATATATTTCGTTCCCTCTATTCTCGTGTTGCCGAGATAAATTTTGGTATCTTCGCCGCGCTTGATGTGCATCGTATGTTTAATTTCGTTGTTTGAAAACACAACGTCCGCGCTGTCGATATTGTCGGGCAAATGCGGCGATATGCGCAATACGTCGCCGAGCGTGGAAATCCCGAAATTCAAATTGTTAAACTTGTATATCGGCTCAAAACTATTCTCAAAATCGACTATTCTTAAAATACTTTTGTTTTCTTTCGTTGATTTTTTATCAAAAAATACTCGCATAAAGAAATCAGAACTCAATGCCGCGCCGAGCATTGCGATGTCTTTTTTGTGGGAAAGAATACATATCGATTTATCGAAAAAATTCACCTTTTTCACTTTACTATGCCCTGCCGACGCGCTTTGCATATACTTTTCAACTCGGATTGAATACATAAACTCGTCAAGGTTTTCCTTTTCGCTCAAACTGCTTGCAAGCGACAAAAAGCCGAACTTTTGATTTTCGGTCGCATTTTCAAAACAATCGAACTTATCGTATATTTCGAGCGGCGTATAGTATCTCGAAAAATCAAAATTCAGCACGGATTCCGCACTGTCGCAAAGCCTCGAATATGTCATATACAATCCGTCGATAACGCCGTCGAGACTCTCTTTGTCCTTCTTTTGATAATTAGATTCGAGCATACAAAGTTCCAAAAACAGTTTTGATTTTGAAAAACTCTTGTATTTTTTGTTTTTGCACGCCGTTCCGTTGTCTTTAACGTACTTTTTTGCAAGATTCATCGCCTTTGCAACAGTATTCAGATTTTCAAAAACGAAATAGATTTTTTCGAGAATAATGTACAAAAACGCTTCTTTCATCGTCGTTATCTCGGCAAAAGTCAGCGTTTTGAGCCTGTTATGCTCGTTTGCAAGCGTTTTGAATCTGTCCTCGACGAAAATCCAGCCCGTAGACGCAAGGCAGAATCTTGCAAGTTCCGCCGCTCTCGGTTTGCCGTTTACACTCGGATTGGCGCAAAGCGCGCTGAAATCTATTTTGCATATTCTATCGACAATCTGCCTGTCCTCGCAAAACGTCGAGAATATCCCCTTATATTTTTTGTTTTTCAACTTGAAAAGCAGCCATTTTATGTGACTTTTGTACTTTTTGTCCTCGATTTCGCTTCCCTTGTCGGGCGATTGAAAATCGAATACGAGAAGTTTCGACTTTTCCTCGTACTCTGCGTTCGTTAGCACGGGAAAATACACCTCTTTGGGATTCTTTTTCAAAATCATATATGCGATGAAAAACACCGTAACGACCAATATCGTCAATACGTACGCCATACGGCGATTATTGCCATATTTTGAACGAAATAGTAATTCTAAATCAACATATTTTCAAATTCGGTTGCAAAATATCGTCATTTGTGCTTTAATTTTAATGCGAGTTAGCCGAACGGTCGCGTGAAATATTGAGGAAAGTCCGAGCATCACAGGGCAAGGGTGCCGGGTAACTCCCGGTGAAGGCGACTTCAAGGACAGTGCAACAGAAAAAAACCGCCGCGTATGCGGTAAGGATGGAAAGGCGAGGTAAGAGCTCACCCGCAATTTGGCGACAATGCGCGATGTAAACCCCACTCGATGCAAGATCGGGAGTACGAAATGTGGCCCGCAAACTCCCCACATCGCTTGAAACGTGCAGAAATGTACGTTGTAGATAGATGACCGTTTAAGACAGAACTCGGCTTACAGACTATCTCGCAAAATGAAAAAAGAAGGCGCAAGAGCCTTCTTTTTTCTTATATTTTTTTATATTTTTTCGATTCATTTGTACTTCGTTTAGTTCTATATATTTGTCGCATTACACGATACGATTTGACGTAATTGCGACTATTGCAACGTTATCCATATTATTTGCATTTCAAATATTGCGGCTGAATTCAGGATTATTTCAAAGAATCTTTGTATCTTTGCGCGTTTGCTTTCATCTCTTTTGCGTGCGGCACGGCGTATATAGAATAGTCGTTTCCGCCAATAAGTCTTGCCACCTCGTCCGTATCGTCTTTTAGCAAATCGACGTGAGTCAAAGTCTTGCCGTTTTCGGTGGACTTCGAGATGAGATAGTGATTGTCCGCCATAGAAGCGAGTGACGGCATATGCGTCACGGCAACGACCTGTCTTGCACGCGAGATATTACACATCTTTTCAGACACGACTTGAGAGATATTGCCCGAAATTCCGGTATCTATCTCGTCAAAAACCATAGTGCCGATGTCGTCCACGCCTGCGAGAATGTTTTTGAACGCAAGCATAAATCTCGACATTTCACCGCCCGAAATTATCTTCGCAAGCGGCTTTAACGGCTCTCCTACGTTTGGCGAAATCATAAACTCCACACTGTCCGCGCCGTTTGCGGATATTTGGTCAACGTCGTCGGTAGTTTCGATTTCGACTTTGAACGTCGAACCGCCCATACCCAAATCGCAAAGTTCTTTCGTGATGTCTTTTTCAAACTTATCTGCGATTTTGCGTCTTTCCTGCGAGAGTTCCTTTGCGCTTGCAAACAACTTTTCGGCGGCAACTTTAATCTCTGTTTCGAGTCTCTCCACTCTTTCGGTTGCGTTCGATAGCGTTTGCGCTTCTTTCGTCGCTTCTTCGTAGAATTTTTGCAAGGATTCGTAACTTCCGCCGTATTTGCGCAAAATCGTGCGCACGACTTCGAGTCTTTCCTCTATCTGCTCTGCCGAGCGCGAATCGAAGTCGAGTTTTTGAAGCATATCCGAAAGAGTCTCGGATATATCCGTAATTTCAACCTTGCAAGAATCCAACCTATCCGCGATAGGCACGATGTTTTCGTCGTATGAAGAAATGGTGTTCAAAAGCGAGTTTGCGTTCTTAATGGACGCGCTCACGCTTTGCGAATCGTATCCGTCCAAAAGGTTTTTCGCACCTTCGAGCGCGGATATGATTTTTTCCATATTGCGAATACGCTTGCGAGCGGAAAGAAGTTCGTCTTCTTCCCCGTCTTTTACGTCCGCTTTTTCGATTTCGTCAATCTGGAATGATAAAATATCGAGTTTTCTCTCTCTTTCGTCGGCGTTTCCGAATCTCAAAAACTCTTTTTTCAGCGACGTGTAATCGTCAAAATTCTTTTCGACTTCGCCCTTTACCGTCGCGATTTTCTTCTCGCCGAGTTTGTCGAGAAGTTTGATATGATTCGTGCTTTTAAGCAGCGATTGATGTTCGTGCTGACCGTGAATATCGACAAGAAGTTCCGTCAAACTTTTAAGTGCGGACAAAGTGGAAATTCTGCCGTTTATTCTACACTCGTTTTTGCCGTCCGCGCTCATTTTTCTGCGCAAAATAAGCACGTCTTCGGCTTCGATTCCCAAATCGTCGAGGCAATCCTTTATCGACGGCGTGAGATAATCCTCGAACACCGCCTCTACGCTTGCCTTGTCCGTACCGAAGCGAATGAGGGATTTGTCCGCGCGCTCGCCCAACACGAAATTGAGCGAGTCGATGATAATCGACTTACCTGCACCCGTTTCGCCGCTCAGAATATTCAAACCGTTTTTGAGTTCGAGTTCGAGTTTATCGATGAGCGCGATATTTTCGATTGAGAGTTGGCAAAGCATAATTCACCGCCTTCGAAAAATGTCAAAAAGCAATTCTTTCGCGATTAATACAGTCTGTTCGCCTCGAGCAAATCTTCGAGACGTCTGCGTATCATATCGACGTGTTCGAGAGAATCCACCGCCACGAAAATCGTGTTGTCGCCCGCAATAACGCCGAGAACTTCGTCGTACGAAAGTTTGTCGATAAGTTCCGCGGCAGGGCCTGCGCTTCCCGTTTCGGTTTTGAGAACGATGAGATTGCCCGTACTCTTTATGGAAACGACCGTGTTTTTGAACATACTCAAAAATTTGTCTGCGGCACTTGCCTCTTTAGTTTGTTGCGCGGTGTATTTGTAATGCCTGCCGTCGCTCGAAAGAGTTTTGATAATGCCCATTTCCTTGATGTCGCGCGACACGGTGGCTTGGGTCACCGAAAAACCTTCGCTGCGAAGGTAATCCACAAGTTCTTCTTGCGTGTCGACGTCGTGTTTTGAAATGATGTCCAAAATTTTGAGTTGTCTGTTTGCTCTCGCCATAATATTTCACCTTATCCTCTGGGATCGACAAGACCCCATCTGTTCATTTTTTGAAGCAATTTCTTGAAGAAATTGTTATCTTTGGTTGCCAAAAACTTTACGTTTCGAGCAGATTTTTCAACGAAAACGCTCTTTTCGCCCTCGATATTCGCAACGTTCTCGCCGTCGGCGCATACGATTGCCTTTTCGTCTTTTGCAAGTCGCAGTTCGATTTTGGATTTCGCGTTCACGACGAGCGGACGGGAATGCAGCGAGTGCGCGCATATGGGGATAATCACAAGTGCGTCCACGTCGGGCGCAAGCACCGGACCGCCTGCCGAAAGCGAATACGCCGTAGAACCCGTCGGCGAAGATACGATTGCGCCGTCGCTGTGATATGAATCCACAAACTTTCCGTCAACGTAAACGCCGATGTAAATCGGGCGCGAAGTCGCGCTTTTAAGCACGATTTCGTTTAACGCTTTGACGCAAAAATCATCGAATCGCACGTCGAGAATTGCTCTTTGTTCGATTTTGCCTTCGATGATTCCGTTTGCAATTTCGCTCGCCGAAGAATTTTTTTCAAACTGGGTCAAAAATCCGAGATTTCCGGTATTTACGCCGGTTACGACGACATCTTCTCTGATGTTTTTCACCGCTTCGAGAACAGTGCCGTCCCCGCCGAAAACAATCAAATTTTTGCAATCGGACGGAATGTTTTTCCCGTCCTCAATCTCGAATACGTCAAATCTTTCGTCTGCTTTAAGAGAAGCGACGATGTCGTTCATTTCCTTGGAATATTCGGCTTTTGTGAAAATTGCGATTTTCGTTTTCATAATCAAGAGCCATTATACAACATCGAAAGTATTTATTCAAGTATAAAACAAAGTTTTATTGAATAATTGCATATTTTCGGCGAGTTTATGCAAAGCGGATTTTTGCGGCGATTTGCAACTTTGCCTCCATCGATTGACATATTTGCTCGCTTTTGTATAATTGAGGTATGTTTAGTTTGGTTTTATCCATATCCGAATTTGCAACAAAACTTGTTGCCGGACTGTCCGGCACTATTTTTGCGTTGCTGATTTTGGGACTCGTTATCGGCGCAAAAAAACGCGTTCCGAAGAACATTAATCCCGACGAACTCAAACGCAAGGCAAAGGACGCGCCCGAAACCGAAAATACGGACAAGAAAGGCAAAAAATCCAAATCCGATAAATCGAAAATCAAAGCGGAATCAATCGAGAATAAACAAGATAAACCCGAAACGACAGCCGAAAACAAATCCGATAACGCCCAAAGCGAAAAGAAAGAAGCGGTCGACAAAAAATAAAAGCAACCTATTATTATCGAAAACAGCAATAAAGCTAATAGCGGCAAATCGAAAAACGACATAAAAACGACGTCTCAAACCGACGTCGTTATTTTTTCATATAGAGCAAATATTCGATGTTTTTATTTTCGTAGCGTATGGGCGAAGTGGACAAATTCAGTATTTTGAAACCGACGTTTCGGGCGTATTCGGTGACATTTTCCACTGCTTTTTTGCGCAATTTTTCGTCGGTTACGATACCGCTTTTATTGAGTGCGGATTTGTCGAGTTCAAATTGCGGTTTTATAAGCACGACAGCCTCGCCGCCCGTTTTGAGCAAATCGAACATAGATTGCAAAACGTACGTCAAAGAAATAAAACTCACATCGCTGCAAAGAAAATCGACTTTTTCAAGGTTATGCGGCAATGCTCTTGCGTTCGCTTTCAAAAATTCGACCTTACCCGTTTCAAGAAGTTTTTTTTCGAGCGCACAGTCGGCGACGTCTACGGCAAGCACGCGCTTTGCGCCGTGACGAAGCAGGCAATCGGTAAATCCGCCGTTCGAGCAACCTATATCCGCGCAGTATTTTCCCCCGACGTCAAGGTTGAAATCGCAAAACGCTTTTTCGAGTTTATACGCGCCTTGCGAAGCGTAATTCTCGTCGTTTACGATTTGCACGTCGTCGCTGTCCGACACGTCTGTCGAGGATTTTGAAACAATTTTTCCGTTCAGAGTCACCCTGCCCGTTTTTATCATATTCTCGGCGTAAGTGCGCGATTTGAGATTGAATTTATCTTGAATGTACTTGTCGATTCTCATAAAATTCAATCCTTGTCCGATTTGTCAGATTGTTCGCTTGCGTGTTTTTTCTCTTGTTGTTTTGCGATTTTGGCTTTCTTTCTAATTTTTCTCTCGTCTTTATTGAAGACGGCGAGAACGCGCGCCACGAACATAACGAAATCGCGCGAATTGTCGATTGCTATTTTTTTCATAAACGCTTTGCCGCCGATTGTCATTGCCGAAACTATTGCGGAAATGACGATAGAAAGCACGATTTGCCACGTTTCGTTCAGCGAAACGGTGATTTTGACAACCAAAGCCGCCGAGCAAGCACCTGAAATAATGCTGAATATATCACCCACTATATCGTTGCAAACGCTGGACACGGTGTCGCTGTTTTTGGTGAGCCAAAGTGCGGTTTTTGCGCCGTACACCTTTCTCGAAGCCATAGAGATTATAGGCGTCGTGTCGCAAGAGGTCACGGCAACGCCGATTGCGTCGAACAATATACCCGACAAAATGAGGAATGCAAGCAAAATTATGACGACTACGAGTTGTTCGGAGTTAGACACGATTTCGCTCAAATACGAGAAAAACGCGGACAAAACAAGGGAAATTATCGTTGCCTTTATCCACCAAAGATTGTGTTTTTTCTTTGACGTTTTCTTCTTTTTGTCTTCCTTTGCCGCGTCCTTTTTGTCCGATTTGTCGCCGTGTTTATTACTTGTCAAGTCGTGTTTCTGACTTGTCGACGCACAAACGATTTTGTCGATGTTCTTGCTTAAATCGGAATCAAAAACTCCGCTGACATTGCCGTCAACGCTTTGATTTTGAGTATCTGACGCGGTATTTTGAATATTAGATAAATTGTCGGCGCCGTCGGAAACGTTGCCCGACGGTGCGTCGCTTTGAGATTTATTATCAGTATGAGTCTGCATATGCACCTCAAAAAAATTCTATGTAATGGTGGCAACGCCTCGGGTAAACCTTGCGCCATAGGTTCGGTAGGTTTTCCCTGACTCAAAACTCGTCGTCGCCGTCCGAGAAGTTTCCTATCATATGAGTCATCTCAACGAGAAACCGAATCGCCACTTAGAGCACACTATAATCCCCGAGTCGCCTCGCAAGAACAGTCTAGAAGATTTCCTTGACAGATTCCGCCCGCCCTTATCTTTTTTTGCAAAGAGGATTTCACAAGGCGATCGCCCGTCGTTGTTGCGCAACGCCGACGAGCGTGGTTCCTTAATCCCTCCAAATCACTCAAAGCAGGCTACACTGTACACAGCGCAGTTGCACCGCATATCAGGTTTAACCCCGGTCAGTAGACGATTTTGCGCGACTACCGAGTCGGGTCTCCACGGAAATTGGGTCGGGTTTCGTATGCCGTTACAAGCCGCCCAAAGTCCTTAACTCCCAGCAACAGCCCCGATTTGGGCAAAAGAAGCCATCACCAGAAACTTCATCGATATGCCCTTCGGCGATATTTTACCCCCGCCTCCGAGTCGGTGGAATCTGACTAGAATACTGCACCACCATTTGATTATATTATACCGAAAATATGAAATATGTCAACTCAACTGTTGAGCGTGACCGAATTTATTGCGTCCAAAAACGCGTTGATTCTGGATTTCGACGTCCTTGTGAGAGCCAAAAGTTCGTTTAAGGAAAGATTTGAAAGGTATTTATCGGCGTATTCCTTTGCGTTCGACAAAATTTGCGCGTTGACTTCGAGCGAAAACATAGGCGTTAATGAGCGACCGCTCTGTTTTACGCCCAAAAAGTCGCCTGCGCCGCGCATTTCGAAGTCCACTTCGGCAAGATATTGACCGTCGTTTGACTTTTCAAGCGTTTGAAGCCTCTCGATTGCCTTTTCGCCTTTGTTTGAGGAATGTAATATGCAATGCGCTTCGCTTCCGTCTCTGCCCACTCTGCCTCGAAGTTGGTGCAACGACGAAAGTCCGAATCTGTCCGCATTCAAAATGAGAATTTCCGTTGCCTTGGTGTCAATGCCTACCTCTATCACGCTCGTTGCTACCAAAAGCCTCGTATTGCCTTGCGAAAACTCGAACATAGCGCGTTCTTTTTCCTCGTTTTTGAGTTTTCCGTGAATGACGGAAACGGCAAAATCATTGAATAGATTGCCGAAATCGCGCATAAAACTCTCAATCGACATAAGGTTGTTGCCCTCTGCGTCGAATATGGACGGACAGACGATAAACGCTTGTTTGCCCTCTTTGAGTTTGCGCACGATAAACTCTACGGACGATTGCAAATCTTCGTATACCGTCGTTTCGACGTTCGTCTGCGCTTCCGCTCGCTTTTCTATGCGTGAAATGGCAATATCCTCGTAAAAAGTTAGTGCCATCGAGCGCGGAATAGGCGTTGCGGTGAGGCTCAACACGTCGCACGCACCCTTTCTTTCCAACTTTGCCCTGTCGTTTACGCCGAATCTGTGTTGCTCGTCTATAACCGCCAAAGCGAGATTTTTGTATTCAACGTCGTCGGACACAAGCGAATTTGTGCCGATAACGCATTGATAATATCCGTTTTTAAGTCCTGCAAGCACGTTCTTTCTCTCGCTTTGCGTGCAAGAACTCGTAAGCAATGCAAATCTTATACCCATTGCCCTTGCCACATTCGCAAACTTTTTTGCGTGTTGAGTTGCAAGTATTTCGGTGGGTGCCATAAGCGCGGCTTGTTTTCCGCCTTTTGCCGCCGCACACATCGCAAAAAATGCAACGGCGGTTTTTCCGCTTCCCACGTCGCCGCTTATTATCCTCGACATATATTCGTTTGAGCGCATATCCGACATAATATCTTCAAACGCTTGCGCTTGCGAGTCTGTCGGGGCGAATGAAAGCGTATTTACATAGTCAACTATTCTAAAATTGTCGAAATTATAAAATACTTTTCTCGATTTTTGAGCGTTATTGCGCAATTTTCGGTATATTGAAAGCACGATTGCAAGGTCGAGCGAAGCAAGAGAATCTATCGCCCTTTCGGCAAGATTTATGCTTGCAGGTCTGTGCGCCGCCTCGAAACACAATGCAAAATCCTTGTTGATTTTGGCAAGACTACCCTCGTACGTTGCGCCTTTCACGCTGTCGAGCGCAGAGTAAACGATATTCTTAAAAGCATTCTGCCCAATCGTCGAGCCGAGCGGATAAAGCGTGTATATGCCGTCGAGTTTTGAAATCTTTTCGATTTTTTCAAGCGAAGGATTTACGACGGTGAGCGAGCCTTGATCGTTTGAAAGCCTCGTGAGCATTCTGTACGACTGCCCGACTGAAAATCCGTCGTGTAAGAACGGCATATTGTAAAACATCGCCTTGAAATATATTCTGTTGTTTGCAAGATTGTCGCTGAATATGACGAAAAAGGACTTCGTTTTCGAGCGAGTCACGCTCGATACGCTCTCCACTCTGCCTTCGAGCAACACGAGTTGCCCCGCCTGCGCGTCGACAACTTTGATAGGACTTTTTAGGTCTATGTACTTGCGAGGCAAAAAAGAAAAGACCTCGAATACGGAATGTATGTCAAGGTCGTTAAGTTTTTTTATCGTTGCGTCACCGACGCCTTTTACATCGCGCAACGAAAGCATTTTATTCTGCGGAAATTATGTAGAAATAATGCGGTTGTCCGCCCGCATAGCAAGCGGTTTCGAGCCAGTCGAATTCTTCCGAAACCTTTTGGACGAGCGCGTTTGCCTCGTCTTCCGATACGTCTTTGCCGTAATAAAGCGTGAGCATATCCTTGTCTTTTGCGATTTTTCTTATCGTATCGAGAGTGGTTTCTTCTATGCTTTGACTCTTTGCGACGATTTTCTTTTCGCAAATGCCGATTATATCGCCTTCTTTAACGGAAAATCTGTTCATACGAGTGGAACGAACGGCGTGCGTAATTTCGGCACAAGTCACGTTTTGCATAGCAACGCACATATTTTCGTAATTATCCTCGGGCGTGGAATCGGAATCGAACGCAAGCGAAGCGGAAATACCTTCGGGCATATTCGTCGTCGGAATGACGTACACTTCGGCTTTTGCGAGTTCTTTTGCCTGATTTGCGGCAAGAATGATGTTAGAATTGTTTGGCAGAACGAAAACGTTTTTCGCTTTTGCGTCATTGATCGCTTTGAGAATGTCGTCGACGCTCGGATTCATAGTCTGACCGCCCTCGACCACGGTATCCACCATCAAATCTTTGAATATGTTTGCCATACCTTCACCCGAGCAAATAGAAATCATAGCGTATTCTTTGAGTTCTTCTTCCTTGTCGGGCTTGTCGTTTGCATGGATTTTGCGGTTTTGTTCGAGCATATTCTCGATTTTCACGCCGTCGAGTTCGCCGAGTCCCAAAGCCGCTTTCAACGCTCTGTCGGGATGATTGGTATGAACGTGAGTCTTCACAAGGTCGGTATCGCCGATGACGAGCACGCAATCGCCGATTGTCATAAGATAATCTCTGTATTTGTTGATTGCTGCCGTCGTAACTTCGTTTTTGAGGTGCGTAATAAAATACTCCGTACAATACTGGAACGTAATATGTTCGTAGTCGTTTTCGAGCGGGTCGAATTCCTCGCTCGGCGCGGCGAGCGGCGCGCTTTCTTCGGTTGCGACTTTACCGCCGCTGATAAGCACGAGTTCCTCGCCGATAAGCGTGCGATACATACCGTCGAACACCGTAACGAGGCCTCTGCCGCCTGCGTCCACGACGCCCGCTTTTTTGAGCACGGGAAGCATATCGGGGGTTCTTTGCAGAATTTCCTCACCCGCGTCTATAACACGTTTAAGGAAGGATTCGAAATCGATTTTTTTGCCTTTAGACGCGATTTGCGCTTCTTCGGCCATTGCTCTGACAACGGTCAGAATCGTGCCTTCTTTGGGCTTCGTAACCGCGCTGTACGCAATTTCCGTACCTTTTTTCAAACACTCTGCGAACGTTTTGGGCGAGAGGTCGGCTTTGCCTTCGAGAGCAACGGCAAACCCTCTGAAAATTTGGGATGAGATAACTCCCGAATTGCCTCTTGCGCCTTTGAGCGCGCCTTTGGAGAATGCGAGCGCGATTTCGTCTATGAGCAAAGAACCGCAAGCGTTTGCTTCTCTCACTGCCGACGCGAGCGTGAGCGACATATTCGTACCGGTATCGCCGTCGGGAACGGGGAATACGTTGAGTTCGTCAACGATTGCTCTGTTCATTTCGAGAGCCTTTGCGCCGCCTTGCAGCATTTCTTTGAATTTTAATCCGTCAATTCTTATCATTTCGTATATACCTATCACACGCGAATGCCCACCACGTTGACGTGAACGCGTTTTACGCGCATACCCGTAAACGTTTCAAGCGAAAACTTGACTGCATCCGCAAGGGACTTTTTGACTGCTTCTATATTCACTCCAAGTTTCAAAACGACAAACAACTCGACATAGATAAGGTCATCCACAGTCTGGACCAGCGCGCCTTTGCCGAGTTGATTTTTTCCGAGAAGTTGGCTTATATTATCGCTGAAACGGCGTGACACCAAATCCACCACGCCATAACAGTCCTGAGCCGAGTGACTTGCGATAATCTGCATAGCCTCATCGCTCACGGAAATTTTGCCAAACTTGTTTGAAGTTGAAAGCGACATATCAATTCCTTTTTCTAAAATATTACTATATAAGATAATTTTTTGCAACTAAAACACAAATTTTATGCAAATCAGTTGCAAAACCTATTTATATTTGTTAGAATATCAATCGTTCAAATTAGGAGGTACAGTATATGTCCAGAGTTTGTAGTGTATGCGGAAAAGGCAGAATGAGCGGCAACGCAGTCAGCCACAGCAACAGAAAGACCAGACGCAGTTGGGCGCCCAACGTTCAAAAAGTCAAAGTCAATACACCGACCGGCGGAGTTGAAGAAACTTACGTTTGCACGCATTGTCTTCGTTCCGGCAAAGTTGACCGTGCGTAATTCCTTCTGAATAATGTAGCAATCAACGTTAGCCTTCCGAAAGGAAGGCGTTTTTTTGTTGTAAAAAACTATGTTTTTCGCTACGGCGAAAACGGATTTTAACTTCTTGTATTCACTTCTTCTCTTTGTCTTTTTTCACAAAGAGTTTAAGGATTGCTTTGACGAATTTAGGCGGATTTACGCAAATGATTTTGTTCATACTTCACCTCGTTTTTTACAAGGTATGAATCTAAAACGCCAAACGTTACAAAGAAAAAACGAACCGCAAAGGATTCGTTTTAATTCAAATATTTCATAACGATTTATATCGCTTATTTGCTGTCTATCGCATTATTATCGCACCGTAAAGCTTATTAGATATGAAGCGATTCTATCGTTTTTTGCGGATTGTCGGACTTAAAAACCGAACTGCCCGCAACCGCTATGTCAACGCCCGCTTCTTTTAGAAGCGCAATGTTTTTCTCGCTTACACCGCCGTCAACTTCGATGAGATACTTATATCCGTGTTTTTCGCGCTCTGTTGCGCCGAGTTTGGCTTTTGCAAGGCAAAGCGGCATAAAACTCTGACCGCCGAACCCTGCCTGAACGGTCATAATTACGAGCATATCGATTTGACTGAGATAGGGCTTTACGACGTCGAAATCGACGTCTGCATTAACCACCAAACCGCACTTTTTGCCCTTTGATTTGATTATATCGAGCGCGCCTTGAACGTCGTCCGACGCGTCGGGGTGAAACGTCACGATGTCCGCCCCCGCGTCGCAAAACTTGCCGACGTACTTTTCGGGCTTGGTTATCATAAGATGAGCGTCGATAGGCAGAGTCGAGTTTTGTCTGAACGCCTTTATCATCGGCATACCGAAAGTTATATTCGGGACGTAAACACCGTCCATAATGTCGGCGTGAATGATGTCCGCGCCCCATTTTTCGATATTCTTGACTTCCGTTGCCATATTGCCGAAATCTGCGGCGAGCATTGACGGTGCAACCAACATAATTTTACCTCTAATTTTTTATACGGATAATACCGTAATATTATTCAAATCTTCCGCAACTGCGGCAATGCCGCAATTTCACCCACGCAAAGCGTGGATATCATCCAAACAAGATTTGGATTTCAACCGAGCGAAGCGAGGATTTCATCCACGCAGTGGATATCGTTTGCGCCTAAAACGCGATTTTCAATCGTATTGCTTCTCTTTTCTCTCGACAAGTTCTTGATAAATGGTCTTGTATCTCTCGTACCTGCCCTCACCTATTTCCTTGCCGACGTGCGCTTTTACCGCGCAATCGGGTTCATCTATATGCGTGCACATATTGAAGCGGCACTCTTTTCTGAACGCTTCCAAATCGTCGAAATAAAGCCTTAGATTTTCGGGCGCAACGTCCACGGTTTCGAGCATCGAAAATCCGCAAGTATCCACAAAATAAGTCGATTCGCCGATATGGAAAATCTCTGTTTTTCTCGTCGTATTTTTACCACGCTTTATTTTTTTTGCAAGTTCGCCCACTTCCAGCAAATCGCAATCGAGAATATTGTTGAGAAGCGAACTCTTACCCACCGCCGATTGTCCCGCAAAACAAGCGGTTTTACCCTTTGCGCAATCCACGATTTTTTTGACGTTTTCGCCCGTTTGCGCGCTACATTCGATTTGCTTTACAATGCCGTCGTATTCGCTCGTATCGATTGCTTTAACGTCGCATTTATTCTTGACGAGCACGGGTTCGATACCCTCGACGAGGCAGTTTACGATAATTTTGTCCACGAGCAGAAAATCGGGTTCGGGCTCTGGGGCAATCACGATAAAGCATACGTCAACGTTTGAAACGTACGGACGGATAAGGCGATTTTTGCGCGGCTCGACGTTTTCGATGACGAAACTATCACGCTCTTTTGCGATTTCAACGTAGTCGCCGACGTAAATCAAGCCGTCATTTTTCAGCCTTTTGCGTGCAAAGCAAACCTTGACGCCCTCGTCGGTGTCAACGAAAAACTTTGAAGCGACCGCTTTTATAACTCTGCCTTTGTACGTTTTCATTCTGCTTTTATGCTTTCGATTTTGCCTTATTTTTCGGATTAAATCCGCATTTTCTATGTTTTATTTTCGATTTGTTTTAGTTGCTATTTATAGCGCTTTTATGCGAAATATAGCATTTATGCGGTTATTTTTCGACGTTTTCGAGGTATCTTCTGCGAAGTTGACCGCACGCGCCCTCTATGTCGTTGCCCAGACTTCTGCGTATTGTCGCCGACACTCCGAGTTTTTCGAGTTTATGCAAAAATTCTTCCGTAGCGTCAACGCTCGGCGCGACGTGATTACGCTCTTTGACCTCGTTGAGCCTTATGAGATTGACGTGCGAGGGAAAGCCTTTCAAGAGCCTTGCGAGTTCTCTTGCGCAAGCATCCGAGTCGTTTTCTCCCTTTATGAGCGTGTACTCGAATATGACTCTGCGCCCCGTCTTGTCGAAATAGTATCTTGCGCTGTCCACGAGTTGTTGGACGGAATACGCTCTGTTTACGGGCATAAGCGCGCTTCGCAAATCGTCGAACGGAGCGTGCAGACTTATCGAAAGCGTGACTTTGTGTCCGCTGTCGGCAAACTTGCGGATTTTGTCGCAAAGCCCCGAAGTGGACAAGGATATATTGCGCTCGCCGATGTTTATTCCGTTTGAATCGCTCACTTTGTCGAGAAATTCAAGCACGTTGTCGTAGTTGTCGAAAGGTTCGCCGCTTCCCATAAGCACGAGATTGGTCACCGCTCTCGACTTTGCGCTGCCGCCGTTATCGCGATTTACGCAAATGACTTGACCGAGCATTTCGGCAGGCGTGAGATTTCTCACGAGTCCGTCGAGGGTCGAAGCGCAGAACGTGCACCCCATACGGCAGCCTATTTGAGTGGACAGACAAAGCGTATCGCCGTAATCGTGCGGCATATACACGCCCTCGATGAGATTGTCGTCCAAAAGCCTGAACAGATACTTTTTCGTGCCCGACTTGCCCGTAAACACTTCGAGAACACTCACGGGATTCGCAACGAAATTCTCTTTGAGACGTTCACGCAAATCTTTTTTGAGCGAGGTCATTTCGTCGAAGTCTTTTCCGTCTTGCAAAAACGAGAAGATTTGCGAAGCGGTATATTTCGGACAATCGGAAACGAGAGAGGCAATTTCCTCTCTGCTAAGTCCGAGCATAACCGTTTTTTGCGCACTTTCGATCATTTTACCCTCTTCAATTTTGCGATAAAGAATCCGTCGTATTCCTCGTGCGGCAAGATTTGAATCGTGCCGTCGTTATTTTTATATTTTCCGCCGTCGATACGGTCGAGTCCGTCAATTTTTTCAAGCGTGAAGCCGTCGTTTTTCGCAAGAAAATCGTTTACGACATCCTCGTTTTCTTCCTTGAAAAGCGTGCAAGTGGAATATACCATTTCCCCGCCGACTTTGAGATATTTTGCGGCGTTCTCGATGATTTTTCGTTGCGTATCGGCAAGTTCTCCGATGCATTTTTCGTCCTTATTCAAGAACACGTCGGGGTGCTTTTTGAATGTCCCCAGACACGAACACGGCGCGTCGCAAAGCACGAAATCGAAAGAATCCTTCCATTCGTCTTTAAGAACGCAAGCGTCGGCTTGAATTGCCTTTACGTTGGGAGTATGCATACGGTTTTTGTACTTTTGAATGAGCGCGACTCTGTGCGGATATAGGTCGCACGCCGTGATTTTGCCGTGCGGACAAATCTCGCTCATATATACCGCTTTTCCGCCCGGTGCGGAACATATATCGAGAACTTGCGCCCCGTCCGTAACGTTCAAAGACTGCACTGCGAGCATACTCGACGGCGATTGAAACGTCACGAGACCTTTGTCGAACAAATGCTTCACGCAATCCGTCGCTTTGACGATATAGCCGCCGACATCGCTCTTTTTGAACTCGACCTTGTTCTTTTTGAGCAAAAATTCGACGTCGCTCGGCGTTGCCATTCGGGTGTTTATGCGGATATGTTCGAGCGTATCGCTTTTTGCGGATATAATCTCGATTGTCTTTTCTTTGCCGTATTGCATAGCGAGTTTATCGCAAAACCATTTCGGTTTCGAGTAGGTCACCGAAAAATAGCAATCGTCACTTTCACTCGGAAGCGTAAACTTGTTGTCCGCTACTTTTTTTAGAACGGCGTTTACAAATCCGCTTGCGCCGCCTTTACCGTTTGATTTTGCGACTTCCACGCACTCGCTGACGATTGCGAATTTAGGCACGTCCGTGAGATTGCAAAGCGCGTACGTCCCGATTTTCAAGAGCGTAAGAACGGATTTTTGCGGTTTTTTCTCGACGAGTTGATTGAGGATATACTCGATTTTCACATTTTCTTCGAGAGTGCCGTACACTAGCCTCGTGGACATATCGCTCACGCGCTCGCCAAGGAACGCCATATTGCTGTACGTTCCCTCTTGAAACACTTTTGATAGTATTTTGTATGCGCTGTCGATATGTTTTCTCATGCGTTCCTTAATGAAGTTTTCGTTTTATCCTTTATACGCGATTAGTGTGCCGTTTCACTCAAATTTAGTGCCGATTTCGACGTTTCTGCCGAGCAAAAATGCGTTGTCGCTCATACGCTTTCCGCCTTCGAGTTGAATCTCCGAAAGTCTGACAACGCCGTCTGCGACCTTTACGAACAATCCATCTTTCGCAGAAGATTTCACGACTTGTCCGAACTCGAAAGAATGGATATTTTCGACGTTACAATCCGATTTTTCGACTTTGAAAACTTTGAGCGTTTTGCCCAAAACGTGCGTAAACGCCGACGGCCACGGCGACATACCTCTAACGAAGCAATCGATTTGACGAGCGGTTTTTGAAAAATCGATATTGCCGTCCTCTTTGCTTATCATCGAGCAATGCGTCGCTTTGCTTTCGTCTTGCGGCACGAACACGGCTTTCCCGCTTTCGACGAGGGAGATTGCCTCGCAAATCGCCTCGCCGCCGAGAATTGCGAGCCTGTCGAACAACTCGCCTGCCGTTTCGTCTTTTCCGATAGGTGTTGCTTTTTCAAGCAAAATATCGCCTGCGTCCACCGCCTTTACCGTGCGCATAACGGTTATTCCGCTCTCATCGTCGCCGTTGATAATCGACCATTGAATGGGCGAAGAACCTCTGTATTTAGGCAAAAGCGAAGCGTGTACGTTGAGTACGCCGAATCTCGGAATCGCCAAAAATCTTTCGCTCAAAATCTGACCGAACGCCGCGGTAACGACGACGTCGGGATTGAGATTTTCGATGTCGCCTATGCCGTCTCTCGACACTTTTTCGTACTGCAAAACGGGTATCGAGAGTTCTTGCGCCTTGACTTTGAGCGCAGAGGGTTTGAGTTGGTAGCCGCGCCCGACGGGCTTGTCGAGACCTGTCACGACTGCGGACACGGGATATACGGAATTAAGTTTTTCAAGCACCGTCGCCGAAAAGTCGGGACTGCCCATAAACACAATTTTCATAAATTATTTCTTTGTTTCTTTTTTTGACTATCTATTCGAGGTTTACGCTTTTTCGTAACGTCATTCAGTCTTGCTCGTCGAGCAGTTGTTTGCACTTCGACGTATACACGATTCCGTCCAAGTGGTCGATTTCGTGACAAAACGCCCTTGCCGTAAAACCTTCGACTTTGTATTTTTGTTCTTTGCCGAACCTGTCGAGAGCGGTGACTTTCACATTCATCGGGCGGGTCACTTCACCGTACTTTTTGGGCACTGACAAACAGCCTTCGAGTCCCGTTTGCTCTCCGCTTTGCGATGTTATGACAGGGTTGACGAGTTCAAAATATCCTTCGTCTGTATCAACCACGCACACGCGTTTCAAAACCGCGACTTGCGGCGCGGCAAGACCTGCGCCGTTTGCGGCTTTTACGGTGTCTTTCATATCGTCGAGCAAAGTCCAAAGTCTTTCGTCGAACTTGTCCACTTCTCTGCATTTTTTCGTCAAAATGGGGTCGGGCACTTTGACAATCAATCTTTTTGCCATACTTTATATCCTTTCGTGTTCAAATCAAACTTTGCGGATTGATTTCGACAAACACGTTGCATTTTTTCGATTTGTTTTGGTCGGCGATTTTGTATATTTCGCCGATAATATTCTCAAATTGTTTCGGCTCTATCCTCATCATCACCTGATAGCGACAAAGACCGTTCATCCGCGTGACGGGCGATTTGCTTGCTCCCAAGTACACGAATTTTCCGCTTTGTGACTGCAGATTTTGAACGGATTTATACACGTTTCTCGCCGCGTCCACGACGTCTTGCTCGTTGACTGACGACAAAAGCACACGAACAACTTTCGTAAAAGGCGGAAATTTCGTAACCATTCTCGTGTTGATTTCCTTTTTCCAGAAGCCTATGTAGTCGTACGTTCTGCCGAAGCGGAAAACGTAATGTTTCGGCGCATAGGTTTGAAGAATGACTCTGCCTTCTTTTTCCGCCCTGCCCGCTCTGCCCGCAACTTGCGTTATGAGTTGGAAGGTGCGCTCGCTCGAGCGATAATCACTAAAATACAGCGCGGCGTCCGCTTCGAGAATACCCACGAGCGTGACGTTGCCGAAGTCGTGACCTTTTGCAATCATTTGCGTGCCGACGAGCACGTCCGCTTCCTTGTTGCCGAACGCGGAAAGAATCTTGAAATAACTGTCCTTTCTCACTGTCGTGTCGTTGTCCATGCGCAAGACTCTGACGTTCGGAATGAGATTTTTCAGTTCTTCCACAACCTTTTCCGTGCCGATTCTGCCTTGTTTTATCTCGTGACTGCCGCAGTTGGGACACTTGGTCAAAGCGTGGTATCTGCGCCCGCAATAGTGACATTTGAGTTCGTTGTCTTCTTTGTGGTAGGTCAGCGAAATGTCGCAATCCTCGCACTTTGCGATATATCCGCATTCCTTACAGCGGATAAACGAAGCAAAGCCTCTGCGATTGAGAAAAAGCATAGCCTGCTCGCCTTTTTCGACTGTTTCTTTAAGTGCGTCTTGCAAAGCAAGAGAAAACAGACTGCGATTGCCTTGTCTGAACTCTGCCGTCATATCCACGATTTCCATTTCGGGAAGTTTGTGTTTGGATATTCTTTCGGGCAGCGATACGAGACCGTACACGCCCTCGGTTGCTTTCAGATAGGTTTCCATATCGGGCGTAGCCGAACCGAGAATAAGCACGCAATCGTTTGCTTTTGCGCGGTATTCCGCAATAGTTTTCGTGTCGTAGCGCGGATTGGATTCTGACAAATAACTCGTGTCGTGTTCCTCGTCGATAATGATTGCGCCTATGTTTTCGAGCGGTGCGAAGATTGCCGACCTTGCGCCTATTGCGATGTGCGCTTTTCCGGTTTTTAGCCTTTTCCACTCGTCGTAGCGTTCGCTTGCGTTAAGTCCGCTGTGAAGTATCGCAACGTCGTCGCCGAATCTTGCGCGGAACAGACCGAGCATTTGCGGCGTAAGCGAGATTTCGGGAACAAGCATAATCGCGGTTTTGCCCTTTTCGATCATACGCTCTATCACGCACTCGTACACTTCGGTTTTTCCGCTTCCCGTAACGCCGTGCAAAAGATACGTTCCTTTTGCGCCGCAAAGCGTTTCCACCGCGCTCGCTTGTTTATCCGTAAGCACGACGTGCTTTTTCTCTCTTTGCAGAGTTTTTAGCGGCGTTGAACGCTCGTGTACGTCGCTTTCGCCGACGACGCCTTTCTCACGCAATCCGTTTATTGCGCTCACGCCGAATTTAGCGTTCAAAAAACTCAAAAACTGTCCGCCGTTAGAGGCAATATAGTCGAGAGCCTCTTGTTGCTTTTCCGCCCTTTTTCCGACGACTTCTTTGAGCTCGGCAAGCGTTCTCGAATCGTCGGCGGTGAGAAATTTCCTCGTATACTCGGGGTCTTTTTCCTCGCGAAGTTGCTGAGGAACAAACAAGCGCAAAACATCGATGTAGCGCAGATTGTACGTCTTGCGCATAAAGTTCATAAGTCCCAACTGTTCGGGACTTATGGGCGAATCGAGATATTGCGCTTTTTTGAGGTCTTGAAATTCCGACTTATCCTTTTTGCCGATGACAAAGCCGATAAGCCTCTTTTTCCCGAATTCGACAACCACTCTGCTGCCTATCGGCACGTCGTCGCCGATATAATCGAAAGTCCTGTCCACGTCACTATTGGAGATGTTGACGATGACTTCCAGAATCATAGAGCAATCACCTTGTCGAGAATAACGTCGGCAAGTTCTCTCTTGCTAACTTTTCCGCTTTCAAACTCGTTGCCGTCGTTGTCGATTATCGTTGCGACGTTGGTATCTACGTCAAATCCCGCGCCATCGACTGTAACGTCGTTTGCGACCACGAGGTCGGCGTGTTTCTTTTTGAGTTTGCCTTTGGCGTTTTCAATCAGATTTTCGGTTTCGGCTGAAAATACGACGAGTTTTCTTTCGTCCTTCTTTTCGCCTAGCGTTTTTGCGATGTCGGGATTTTTGACGAGTTCGAGGGTGAGCGTGTCGCTCTTGACTTTTTGCGAAAACGCGTTTTTCACCTTGTAGTCGGCAGGCGCGGCGGCCATTATGGCAACGTCGCAAGAATCGAACTCTGCGTTGCAAGCGTCGAGCATTTCTTGCGTCGTGGTGACGTGAATTGCTTTTTCGACGCATTTGGGCACGTCAACCTTGACGTTTCCGTACACGAAAACGACGCTTCCGCCTCTGTCCGCAACCGCTTCGGCAAGTGCCTTGCCCATCTTTCCGCTCGAATGATTTGCGATAACTCGCACGCCGTCGATTTTTTCTTCCGTACCTCCCGAGGTGATAAGCACGCGTTTATTTGCGAAATCTTGCACGGGCGTGAGATAGTCGACGATTGCCTTTACAATGTCGCAAGGCTCTGCCATACGCCCTTTTCCGACGTCGCCGCACGCCAAAAGTCCTACCGTCGAATCGCAAAAAAGTGCGCCGCGCTCACGCAAAGTATGCATATTCTTTTGCGTTGCGACGTCCTCGTACATATTGCAATTCATCGCGGGACAAATGAGTTTTTGCGCGTTCGAGGCAAGGTACGTCGTCGTGAGCATATCATCCGCAATGCCCTCTGCAAATTTTGCGATGATGTTTGCCGTCGCGGGAGCAACCACCAAAATATCCGCTTTTTTCGCAAGGGATATATGGTTGATGTCAAATTCCTTGACAGGCTCGAAAGCGTTTGTGACGACGGCGGATTTTGCAAGCGTTTGGAAGGTCAAAGGCGTGACGAACTCGCGGGCGTTGTCTGTCATAATAACGTCCACGTTTGCGCCCAATTTTTTAAGCCTCGACACGATTTCGCACGCTTTGTAAACGGCAATGCCGCCGCTTACGCCCAAAACCACGTTTTTTCCGTACAACATAATAAGCCTCGTTTCAATCGAGATTGAAAAATCGTCGTAATACTTTCCGATTAGTCGCGAACGATTTTGATTTTGTCTTCGTAGATTTCCTTGCAAGCGAGCGAAATGGGTTTCAAACCGCTCTTTTCAAGGTAACTGCTTTCGGTCGTTGCGAGTTCGCGAGCGCGTTTTGCAACTGCGACGGTAAGTGCGTATCTGCACTCTGCGTGTTTGATGAGTTTGTCGATGGGGGGATCGATCATCATAGTTTGTTTCCTCCGATTTGAGTATGTAAATTAGTTTTGTTTTTATGTTTTCGCCCAAAGAGCGAGGTTTTACGATGTTTGTTTTATTGCGTTTAATTGCGCAATATTGCTCTGTTTATTTGAGTTCCGCCCTTCTTTGTTCGAGGTAGTTTACGATTTTGTCGGCGCAAACTTCGGCAACGTCGTTTATCACCACGAAGTCGTAGTAAGGTATACTCTTTCTTTCAAACTCTATTTCGTCAAGGCGTTTTTTCAGAGAATCCGGTGTTTCGCTGCCTCTTCCGATAAGACGTTTTTTGAGTTCTTCGAGGGACGGCGGATTGATGAATATCGTCACGCAATCGGGATACGCCTTTTTGATGTTCATCGCGCCCACGCTGTTGATGTCGAGCAGGACGTCAAAACCTTGATTGCGCTTCGTTTCCACTTCGCATCTGAGAGTGCCGTAGCAGTTTGTGAAAGTGCGGGTGTATTCCACAAATTCGTCGTTGTCGACGCGCTTTACAAACTCGTCCTCGGTGACGAAATAGTAATCCACGCCCTCTTTTTCGCCGTTTCTCGGCTTTCTCGAAGTGCAGGACACCGAAAATCTAAGATTCGGCATCTTTTGAAACATTTTCGATATAACAGTACTTTTACCCACGCCGCTGAATCCCGACACGACGATGAGCAATCCTTTGTTTTGCATAATCGTTTACCTTCCGGATTGAATACTCGTCGTCATTCGACGTTTGCGGCTTGTTCGCGCATTTTTTCTATCTCGTTCTTGATTGCAAGAACTTCCTTTGTGATTCGCATATCGTTTGCTTTCGAGCCGATTGTATTGGTTTCTCGGTTGAACTCTTGCACGAGGAAGTCCATTTTGCGCCCGACGGGCTCTTTTGCCTCGAGAAGCGAGCGCATATTCGCGATATGAGTGGAAAGCCTCGTGATTTCCTCGTCTATCGCGCAATGGTCGGCATAAAGCGCGACTTCGGTTGCGAGGCGTTGCTTGTCGATGAGCGACGGCTCAACCGCTTCGGCGATTCGAGCGTTGAGATTGGCTCTGTAATCCTCTACCACTTTCGGCGCAAACTCTTTGATACGTTCGAGGCAATCTTGGATTGCGTCGAGTTTCCTTGCAATATCGACCTTTTGCGATTGACCCTCTTTTTCGCGCATGGATTTGAGATTATCAAGAGCGAGATTTACCGCTTCGAGAGTCATTTCGCAAAGCAAATCCTCATCTTCGACCGCCTCTTGCCTCGTCACGATGTCACCCACTCTCAAGAGGGTCGAAACCGTCACGTCGTTTTCGAGTCCCGTGCCGTCCGCAAGTTTTTTAACAGCCGCAAGATAGTTGTTTGCGAGTTCGAGATCCACCGTATACGCGCCCTCATCCGTAGACGATTGTTCGTAGGTGAGATAAAGATCGACGTGACCTCTCGATATTGCCGAAGAAACGGCTTTTTTTACCTTGTCCTCGACAAACAAGAAGTTACGAGGAAGTTTGAAATTGCAATCCAAAAACCTGTGATTTACGGTTTTAATTTCAATGGTTATGGTCTTGCCGTCACGTTTTGAAACGCCTTTGCCATATCCTGTCATACTGTGCATATACGCGCATCCGCCTAATAATTTTTTGTTATTATATCATAAAGATTATACAAACACAACAAATTGCGCCAACAATATGATAAAAATAAAAAGGCTATTCAGCCTTTTTAAGTGGAAAAAACAATATTTTTCGAGTTTTATTCGAATTTAGGTTTAATCACAAACCGAGCATACTCTTGAAGCGTTCCTCGTCGATTATTTCGATTCCGAGTTTCTGCGCCTTTTCGAGTTTCGATCCCGCGTCCTCGCCGGCGAGCACGAGATTTACGGTTTTCGACACCGAAGCGGCAACCTCTCCGCCGTTGTCCTCGATTAGTTTCGTCGCCTCGCCTCTCTTGTATGTCGGAAGCGATCCGGTAAGCACGATTCTCATTCCGCTGAACACGCCTTGTTTTTCTTCGGATTCCTCAAAAACGATACCGCTTTCAAGCAGCCGTTTTACAAAATCCGCATTGTTAGAATCACGGAAAAATTCAAAAACGTTGTTGGCAAGCACATCGCCGATGCCGTCAACCGCGCCGAGTTCCGCAACCGTTGCTTTTTGCAGGTTTTCCAGCGTTCCAAACCGCTTAACCAAGTCTTTCGCAGTCTTTTTGCCTATTCCGTCGATTCCGAGTGCAAAAATGAATCTGTCAAGCGTCGTATGCTTCGATTTTTCAATCGCGCCGAGCAAATTGTCAATCTTTTTATCCCCGAATCCTTCGAGCCCGAAAAGGTCGGTCGCTGTGATATTCATCAAATCCACGGCGTCTTCGACGTGCGTTTCGTTGTACAAAAGTTCGGCGGTTTTCTCGCTGAATCCGTCTATGTTCATTGCGTCTTTCGAGGCAAAATGGTCGAGTTTCGATATAATTTGCGGCGCGCAGTTGTCGCCTGTGCAGTATAAAAATGCGCCGACTTCCTTTACAGGTGCGTGGCAAACGGGGCATTCTGTGGGTTTTTCAATGGTTTTGGCATTCGGATTTTCGATTGCAACGCCCATAATTTCGGGGATGACGTCGTTTGAGCGTCTAACAAACACTTTATCCCCTATTTTTACTTTCTTTTTGAGTATGTCTCCGTAGTTGTTGAGGGTTGCTCTCGACACGGTTACGCCGCCTATATCCACGGGTTCGAGTATGGCGATAGGATTGAGTTTCGCGCTTCTCGACACTTGCCACTCTACGTCTTGCAAGGTCGTCGTCATCTCGTCAGCCTTAAACTTGTACGCAACCGCCCATTTCGGAAACTTTTCGGTGAATCCTATTTCCTCTCTCAACCTCACGTCGTCCACTTTGAACACTACGCCGTCGATAAGATAGTCGAGATTTTCGCGTTTTTCGCCCGTATTGTCTGCATATTTCATAGCGGCTTGCGCGTCGGCTGCGATTTCAAAATCGCCTTCGGTTTCAAACCCTTCTTTCTTCAAAAACTCGCGCATTTCCGTTTGAGTTTCAAACGTTTTGTCGCTGTAACCGATATTGTACGCAAAAAATGACAATCCGCGCTGCGCGGTGACTTCGGGATTGAGATTGCGTATTGCGCCCGCCGCGCCGTTTCTTGCGTTTTTGAGCGGCTCGCTTGCGGTCATATTGTATTCGTTGAGCCTCGAAAGGCGCAAAATGCCCTCGCCCTGAATCTCGATTCTGCCCTTATAATCGATGGTTTTCGGCAGTTTTTTTATGGTATTCACCTGCGCCGTAACCACTTCGCCGACAACGCCGTTGCCTCTCGTGGACGCTTTGACGATTTTGCCGTTTTCGTACAAAATATTGAGCGTAAGACCGTCGAATTTGTATTCGCAAGTGAGTTTGGGCAAATATCCGACCGCTTTAACGATACGGTTGCACCACTCGTAAAATTCCTCTTTTGATTGGCACTTGTCAAGGCTGTAAAGGCGCAAAAGGTGCTTTGATTGCTCGAACTTACCTTTGGGCGCGCCGCCTACTCTGTGCGTGGGGCTGGTCGGCAAGGAATACCCTTCTTCTCGTTCGAGGGTTCTCAACTCGTCGTATAGGCGGTCGTACTCGGCGTCCGAAACTACGGGCGCGTCTTCTTCGTAATACAATCTCGCCCACTCGTTGAGAGTTGCGATAAGTTCTTTCATTCTTGCAAGTTTGTCCATAACTTCCTATTTGTTGCCTCGATTTTGAAAGGCATACCCATTCAAACTTAACTTATAATCCGCTTATTGTCAATATAGCAATTTCTGTTATGCGGATTTTTGAGCATCTAACCGCATTGATTTATATTTTGCTTTTACAAATTCGCACTTGTTACGACAGTCGTAAGTTGCGATTTCAAGCCGATTTTTTATCAATCGTTGTCGTTTTTGCCGATGACTTTAAGGTTTGCCGCCGCGATAGCAAGCGAGAATCTCTTTACGCCTAATCCCTTAAAAGCGATTGCCGCAATCTTGTCTTCGCCGTCTCCGCTCGTTTGGATTATAATACCGCGCCCGAACTTGTTGTGCTCGACGATAGTATCCTTTTTGAATTGCGAATAGTCCACGTTCGAGGCTTTTTTCGGCGTTTCGAGAGTGGATTTCGAAAATCCGTTCGACAAATTCTTTTTGAACGCCGACGTTTGCGGATTGTTTGCGCCGAGTTTTATGCGGTCTTTTGTATCGAACGTAGGCGACGTGTAATTTGAATTTGCGTAACGCATAGAGGATTTGAATCCGCTCATTTCGCCAATGAAACGGCTCTTTGGCAAATATTCCATACGTCCGAAACGATAGCGTTGACGAGCATTTAGCACAAACAATTTCTTTCTCGCGCGCGTTATTGCGACGTACATAAGTCGTCTTTCTTCTTCGACGTCACCGGCGGTAATCGCTCTTTGCGTGGGGAAAATGCCGTCTTCGAGCGCAACGAGGAATACGTCGTCGAATTCGAGCCCTTTCACCGCGTGTATTGTGGCAATCGTAACGTAATCGTCGTTGTTCATTTCGTCGGTGTCCGAAACAAGCGCAACCGATTGCATAAAGTCGGATATGCTCGCGCCATCGTTGTCCTGCTCGAATTGTTGAACTGCCGACACGAGTTCTTCGATATTTTCCAGACGGTTTGCGTCGTCGGGGTCTTGACTTTGGGAAAGCGCGGCTTCGAGTCCGCTTCGGCGAATAACGTATTGCACGAATTCAACCGCCTGCATTTGCTTTGAAAACTGCACCAAATCCGTCGCTATTTGCGTAAACGGCGCAAGTTTTTTTGCGGTCGTAGGCGTGAGCCATTCGGGATTTAGAAGCACCGAAAACATAGTCGTAGACTTTGCTTTTGCAACCTCTTGCAACTCCACGACCGCCGTGTTGCCTATACCGCGCTTCGGATAGTTCACCACGCGCAGAATACTGTCGTTGTCGCTTGGATTTATGGCAAGTCGAACGTATGCGAGCGCATCCTTGATTTCCTTGCGTTCGTAGAATCTGAAACCGCCGAAAACCTTGTACGGTATTCCGTGCAAATTAAATTCTTCTTCAAACTGACGAGTCACCGAGTTTGCACGCACCAAAACCGCCATATCCTTATAATTTTCTCCGTTTCTGTGCAGCGTATTTATGGTTCGAGCGACGTTCGTCGCCTCGTCACGGTCGTTGTACGCCTCGTAATATTCGATTGAATCGTCGCCTTTAATTTCACTCCAAAGGGTTTTTTCGTTACGGTTAGAGTTGTTCTTTATGACGTTGTTCGCCGCTTGCAAAATAGACGTCGTACTGCGATAGTTCTGCTCGAGTTTGTAGACCTTTGCGCTCGGAAAATCCTTTGAAAAGTCGAGAATATTCTTGATTTCCGCGCCGCGCCAACTGTATATCGACTGGTCCTCGTCGCCCACGACGAACAAGTTGCCGTTGAGTTTCGATAGCATTTTTACGATGTCGTATTGCAGTTTGTTGGTGTCTTGAAACTCGTCTACGCAGATGTATTTGAATCGTCTTTGATATTTTTCCAAAACGTCCGGACACTCCTTAAAAAGTTGCACGGTTTTGAGAAGCAAATCGTCGAAATCCATACAGTTACAGTTTTTGAGTTCCTGCTCGTATCTCGAATAAATTTGGAAGATATTGTAAGCGTCGTTATCGTCGTTTTTTATCGCGTCGTAATAAACTTCGGGCGACATATCGAGTGTTTTTGCGCGCGAGATATGCCACAGATAATCCCCCTTGTTTTTCGGGTCTGCCTGCGGATAATCCTGCAAAACGCGCTTTACGACTCTCTCGCTTTCGAGGTCGGTGTAAATGGTAAAATCTTTGGAATATCCTATTCTATCCGCGTCGAATCGCAAAATACGCGCGCACATCGAGTGGAATGTGCTCGTCCACACACTCTGCGAGCCGAGATATTTTTCGATACGCTCTTTCATTTCGTTTGCGGCTTTGTTGGTAAAGGTGATCGCCAAAATATTGTACGGATCGACGCCGTTTTCGATGAGATGGCACACTCTTGCCGTAAGCACGCGAGTTTTTCCGCTTCCCGCGCCTGCGATAACCAAAACCGCGCCTTCGGTGTCGTTGACGGCGGCTAATTGTTGTGGATTGAGATTAAAGTTGTTCATAACGAGCGCCTTTTTGCGACTTTTTTTGCCGCATTTTAACTACAAACACTATACCACATATTGTGGCGTTTATCAATTTTTTCAAGAAAATAGCACAAAAATCCACGAAAAAAATTGTCCGTTTATATTGATTTACTAAATCAAATATGATATTCTATTCATAACTTGGATTATAGAGGGATTTTTTTATACGAAAATTCTTCTGTTTTCCGCGCGGAGGAATTTATTTTTATGGTAAATTTTGATGAAATCGAGTTTCTTGAAAGCGAAATAGTTGACGACGACCCCACCGCCCCCGTCGGTACTTTGGTGCATATAACCGAAGACGACAAAGTCGAACCCGTCGAGCAAAAACAAGCCGTTCAAGTCGTCGAATCCGACGTTCGGAACGAAACTCGCCAAGGCGAAGCAAAAGAAGTCGTCGAAGTCGGCAATTCAGATAACGAACAAAAGGAACTAGCGCAAACCGTAACGACGGACGTTCAAGACGAACCGCAAGCCGAACAAACCGCTCAGTCCGAAGAAACGGTCACCGAAACTTATCAACCCGAAGCGGTCGAGCAAGCGGAAGAAGTAGAAGATACAACCGATGTTTCAACCGAGGAAACCTTGCAAGTCGCAGACGAATCGACAGAAACCGTCGAAACGGAATCCGTAAACGAAGTCGCAGACGAAACGGCGGTAGAAACGACCGAAGAACCGCAAGAAGTCACGCCGCAAGCCGAAATTACAGAAGAGGCGCAAAACATCGAAGATTCTTCCGAAGAAACCGCACCCGTTGAAGATAAGACTGCGGTAGAGAACGCAGTCGTAGAAGAATCCGCGCAAGAAAGCCAAAACGTCGAAGCGGCGCAAGACGAACAACCCGAAGAACAAAAAACCGTTCAAAAGGCAAAAAAACCGAGAAAACCCGCGCAAAAGAAAGAAGCCGCTCCCGTCGTCGTCAACGACGAGGAACACAAGACTTCCCTCAACCTCAAAAACGGCAAGTCCGTAAACGACGAATTGTTCGGAACGAGTTTCGAGATGGAACAACCCGCAAAGGCAAAAATCGTATCCACCAAGAAGAAACAAGAAAAGGCGGAAGATTTGTGGGCGGTTGCAGCCGTTGCAAACCCCAAGAAGGAAACCGCACCCGTAAAGGAAGAAGCGAAAGTCGAAGCGAAACCTGTCAAAACGGCTGCAAAGAAAGCGACGACAAAGACCGCAGAATCCGCGCCAAAAGCAGAAAACGAGGACGTCAAACCCGCGCCCAAGAAAACCGCTTCCAAAAAGTCAACAAAAGTTGAGAATATAAACACGTCTACGGAGGAAAAGAAAGTGGCAAAGACTACGAAAGAAGTCGCAACGGAAGAAAAACCCGTGAAAGCGAGCAAGGCAACAAAAGAAGTACCCGTAAAGGAAGCACCGGTAAAAGAAGAAGAAAAGGCTCACAAAGCGGAAACCAAAACCGTAAAAGACGATGAAACCGTCATCGTCGAAGGCGAAGGCAAAACTCACGGCAAGTACGTCATCAAAAAGACGGACAAAGGCAACTTCGTTTTCAAACTCTATTCCTCGAATTACAGAGTCGTGGCAATCGGCGCACAAGCCTACACCACTCTCGGTGCGGCAAAAATCGGTATTCAAAGCATAATCAACAACGCAGAGAAAGCACCGGTCGAAAATCAAACCTTGAAGAACTACGAAGTGGAAAAATTCCCCAAATGGGAAATTTATCAAGATAAGAAAGGCGAATATCGTCTTCGCTTGTTTGCAACCAACGGCAACCTTATCGCCACCACCAACGACGGTTACGCCGACATCACGGGCGCAAAGAACGGAATTGCGGCAGTTGCAAGAGCAAACAAAGGCTGCGCAATCGTAAGAAACGACAACCTCTGGTAATAAAATCTGAATAATCAAAAAAGAACGCAATTTTGAAGTGGACTTACTCAACTTCGATTGCGTTCTTTTTTTAATCCTATTATAAAATCTTTTTTCACATATCGAAGAAAGATATGTCGTTTTGCTCGACTTGCTCGGAATTTATATCCTTTACGGCAAGAGTTTTGAGCGCGCCGCTCACCGCTCTCACAACCGCAAGAATCAACAGCATACACGCGCCGAGTATGAGCGTCGTGTCCGCTCGGCCTTGCGACAAACCGCAACTCGCGCCGACGAAGAATATGCCGGCGGCGGCATAGTTGAATCCTTGCGCGACTTTGAGTTGATTTACTGATTTTTTGAGATTTTCAACGCTCTTATTTACCGATTTAAGCGAAATTATTGTGCTTACGAGCGAGAAAACCAATGCGCAAAAGCATATCACGCCGAGCATAATTACAATCACGCCGGCAAGTCCGGTTGCGATTGCACTTGCGCCCGCCCCGATTGCCCCGTCAAGTGTGCCGTCGCTCTCGGACGGGTCGGTGTTCATAAGCACGACGCCTATGACGAAGCACGCAACGGCTACCCCTGCGTATAAAACCGTACCAAGCGCGTCAAGCACTCCCGACGCTATAATCTTCGGTCTTGACTTTGAATATTTCATATTCACCTCTCGACTTGCAAAAGTCTTTGCAAATATTGTGTTTGTCTATTGTTTTGTTCTATCGGTTACGCTTTGCGTTTATGCGTTCGTTTCACCGCTCGTTACGCCTTCGCCTGTTTGTTCACCGCTCGTTTCACCGCCCTCGGTTTCTTCGGGAACGTAGAACTCGAACCACGCTACGCCGTTGCCCCTGAGTTTTCTTTCAACGAATTGAACTTGCCATGTCGTTTCGATTTTGCCGTTCACAAACGTGAAGAAGAACACTCTGCCGCCCGCAATGCAGTACATCATAGTATCGTCCGCATTGTAGTAGAACGTAGTCACGGTGTGAGTTTGCAAATTATCGCCTTCGTAGTTGTCGCCGATATTGAACGCAATCGTGTTATTTTCGGAATCGAAGATTGCCGTTTCGGTGAGTTCTTTTCCTTCCTGCGGTGCTCTTGACTTAAATTCGACAACGCCTTCAACGCCTTTGAGAACGCTCGATTCATGCACTTCGGTGATGACGAAATCGTCGTATGAATATATACCGTTTTCAAAATAGTTGAAATTGAATTCGATTTTGCCCGATTCGTATTTGGTAATCGCAATCGGAATATACACGGACGTTTCGTCGTCGACGGAAACAAGGTAACCGACGTATTTTACGCTGTTGTCGGTCGCATTTTCAACGGTGCTTGTGAAAATCAGTTTCGCGTCAAAGAAGTCGAGTAAGCCGATATTGAGATACATATTCACCGTGTCTGCGCTTGTAACGTTGACAATCGTATGCAAACTACCGCCGTTGTAATCCATACCGAAATATGTCTTCCCGACCATACCGAGCGAAGCGAAGTTTACGTCCGCGGCAACGAGTTTACTATATTCGCTGTCGTTTTGGACAAGGACGTATGAATCGCCGTCCATTATCGATTGACGAGCGTTGAAACTCTTTACGGTGAGCGTACCGTTATCGTAGATAAGTTCGCCCACGGGCTCGAAATCGGTTGCGGCGTCAATCTTCATACTTGCGTTATCCGTCCACGTACGGTAGTGACCGTACAAATATCTCCCCGTCGCCTCGTCGTATTTGATGTCGTAATCAAAATAAGTCCATCTTCCGAGTAAGTTCGAATTGTTGCACATATGCAGTTCTTGGAACTTAAATTTGCCGTCGCTCGTCTTGTGCACTCTGTGATACTTGCCCAAGTCCGTATTGTAAACGCCGTTTACATTGCTAAGACGAGAACGAGTCAGCAAATAGTTTCCGAGCATACCGTCGGGCAATGAGGTCGGATTGACAATGCTGACGTACTTCAATGTACTTTCGTCATTGTGGTTCAAAACAAGTGAATATCCATTGTTTGGCGCTTCGGTATTGCCGATTTCCGTTCTTTCGAGGATATAGAATTTCGCAGTTTTTTCGACATTCGGACCAAGTTGGGTTTTTTCGAAACAGATTTGGATTGCTTCGGTCGGGAACTGATATACGAAGCAATATTCCGTATCGGTTTCGTAATAATAGCACCTGTTCTTCACGTTCTTTTGGCTGATTAACGCGCTCGCATTATTTATCGAGAACGAAATATATCTGCTGTCGATATTGCCGTTTATGATACTGTCCGACTGCGAATAACCGCCCACGTTCCTGACGTAGGTCACGTCGTTATATGCGCGGAACGTAAATCCGAAGTAGTCGATATGCGGATGTCCGTCATACCATTGCGAGTCGAATCCGTCGTACAAATCGTTATAGAATCGCGTATAATACGTTCCCTTCTTTATAAACGCATTGCCGAGCCAATCTGGCGTTTCTTGAAGTTTTACGAGATCATAGCCTATGAGTTGTCTTAACGGATGATCCAATTCGTTTCTGCCGCCTTGACTGTATTTGGTATTTTGATAGAATTCTTTGAGATAAAGTCTGCCGCCCCTCTCGTTTTCGATAAAGTAAACGTAGCTGAGCGTTTCGGGATACGTCAAAATCTCGACTCTGCTCGTTTCCGTCCTGACAGCGTCCCTTTCGATCGACTCGATAACTCTACGATATTTGTCATAATACAAGCCACGGTATTCGCTCGGAACCGACGTTGCTTGTTTAACCTCGTAATAAACGTTGCCGTTATACATAATCGAGCCGTCGTCACGGAACTCGAATGCGCAATTCAAAGCGTCCGAATCGCAATAAACGTTTCCGACAAGACTCATTTCGCTTTCTTTTGTGAATCTTGTTTCTTGCAAGAAGTCGAAATCTTCGAGTATCCTGTAATTGTACGTACGTCTCGTGTGAACGATATTGTTATCATTTGCGTTGAGGACAAAGAGCCCTTTGACGTCTTGGCTTCCGTCGTAAACTTCTGCAAAATACAGCGTATCTTGCGCAAGGAAGTTGCTATCTTGATCTTTGAACGTATAGTAACGTTTTCCGATATACTCGTCGGGAATGGTTACGGTTTTCCGCTTGTAACATTCGTAGCCGTCGATTGCTATTGTCGCTTCACCGTCCTCGTTCGTTACGATAGATGCGGGATAAGTGGCAAAGTAAGTTCCGATAGCGGTCAATTTGCCGCTTGCGTCTTTGTAAAGCGTTGCTTCGTAGCTCGCATTTATATCATTTATATAATGATAGTAAACCTTGTTATCCGAAACAAAGATTCCCTGATAAATCGCGCGGTCAGTCCAAATTACGCGTCCGTATGCGCAACTCAAATCGAGGTCGCCCAAAACTTCGCCGATAGTCGCTTCAATAAGATCGGACGTCGAATACTGCGCTTCGCTGACAAACTGAAAATAGTTTTCATCGACCTTAGCA
Source organism: uncultured Eubacteriales bacterium (assembly GCA_900547975.1). GTDB lineage: Bacteria > Bacillota > Clostridia > Christensenellales > CAG-917 > CAG-475. The sequence goes on from URIX01000003.1 coordinate 84,066, forward strand.
ATGAGCTTGAATGTCGAATCGTTCCTCGCGTATTTCTTGCCGTCTATCGTCACAACTTGATATTCGACGTTATCGTATTTCAGTTTACCGTCTTTGTTAAGCACGACCGAATCGCCGTTATTGCGATACGTTCCGTTGAAGTCAAAAGACACGTCTTCCATAAGGCAGTATCTTTCAACCGAATCGCCCGAAGAAGAATTGACGGTAATTCTTATTCCTTCGGTTCTGTAATTGTTTTCTTCATTATGCTCAAATGAAAATCTATAATACTTTCCTTTGATTTGAAGCAAGGTATACCCGTTACGCCCGTCAAACACCTTGAAATCGGTTTTAGTAGGATTCGAGCCGAATTTTGTCAAGAATTGACCGTATCTGTCAACGGTTATCATTGACGTGAGTTTTGTCGAAACGAAGTCCGCGCTGACGAAATTGTTGCTCGGCGTATGGAAATAATTGTACAATTTGCTTTCGTAAATTTCATTGAAATATAACGAATCGCCAAAACCGACTTGCTCTTCACCGACGTATACTCTTTTAAGCGTCGTAAAATCGTTTTCGTCAGTCGGCGAGAAATAGCAATAGTCTTTTCCCATCACCCACAACGATTTTCGCACAGGTTTTCCCGTTCCGAGGTCGAAGTTGAAATACACTTTTCCGTCTTGCAAAACGTAAGTGAGGAAAATTATATCGCCCTCGCCGAGAAGCAATCTGTAATCGTCTTTCGATTGAACATATTTTTCGTTCGGAATCTCTGTCGCTTGCTTTATAATGTTATATGCCCTTTCATTGAAACGGAATCTGTCGGGGTCGTTGCCACCCAATCCTTCTACGAAATTGAGGTAAATATATTTTCCGTTGTCATAATAGAACGTGCCGTTGAAATCCTCATAGAACGACTCGCCGAAATCCTCAAACGTATCGACAAATTTATATAAATTGTAAGATACGCCGTCGGCAATTACCGCCGTTTGCGTCAATTCGGCAAAACGATAATCGTCTTGTTTTTCATAGTTACAATAGATACCGTATACGTCTTTACTGTCGCCGAAGTTGTTTCCCGCAACGAGTTTATAGTAAGTATCGTTCATAAAAGAGAACGCCGCTTCCTCGTCCGAAACTCTTACGACTTTCTCGATATAATCGTCGCCTTTTGCCAAAATCGTCGTGTCTTCGTCCTCTTGTTTGACAAAAACTTCCACTTCTTCGGTATAGCCACTGTCAGTATTGGCTCCGTAATGAATCGTAACTTTGTTATCTTCGCCGACAACGACGTATCGATCCGCTTCATACGTCATATACGTTCCGACGTATTCAGAAAGGTCGGTCACTTGCGTGCAATCGCTCATTGCGCCGATAGTCACGGATTCGCTGTAATCGCTATCGGCATATTCCCCGTTATCGTCACGAGCCTTAACTCTAACGACCGTGCCGAAATTGTACGGACCTATTCTTCTGCCCCCGATCACGCTCTCGCCGCCGTCTATTTCACAAACGTACGAAGTGGCGTTATCAACGGATTCCCAATAGACTTGTCTTCCGTCCGTATAGTCGATTTTAATCATCGGCGTATCGAGTTTTTCTTTTGCGGCCTCGTTGTATTTTACAGTATTGCTGAACGCGCTGTCTTCATATTTGTCCGGATTGCCGGAAATCGCCCTTACGCGCAACGAATCGCCTGCTTGCAACTTGTACGAAGTTTCGCCAAATATGCCGCAATCCTCGCCGTTGAGTTCGATTTCGTAGCCATTTGCGTTATCGATCGGCTTCCAATACGCAACCTCGCCGTCAAGCATCAAATACGGCGTGTCAAGAGGCTTAACATTAGAGCCGCCCTGTTCTTGACCACCCTGTCCGCCACCTTGCTCGCCGCCTTGACTTCCTTGTTCGCCTTGACTTCCTTGTTCGCCTTGACTTCCTTGTTCGCCTTGACCGTGCGTCGAGCCCGTGCCAGAATTTTCGCCGCACGCAACCAGTACGCACAGAAGTGCGATAACGGTGATTATCAACAATACTTTTCTAAAACTTTTCATTTTCCGCCCTCGGTTGGCATTTATATTTATATAAATATAACACACATTGCTTAACTTTGTAAATATATTATGTATAAGAAAACGAAAAAGCCCCTTTAATGGCAGTTTTCGACAGTTAAAAATAATATTTCACTATTTTGTTGAAGAAGATGTAAGTCGTTGCTTTGCAACGAAGAGTTCGTGGCGCAGTTGTCAACGGTATTATGCAATGCCGTTGAATATCTTCTTCTCTTTCACTATTTTGTTGAAGAAGACGTAAGTCGTTGCTCTGCAACGAACATCTCTTTGCGCAGCAGGTCTCCTGCCATCGTAAGCAATCCTGCAATGCTTCGCATTT